>CAIXKO010000001.1 GCA_903919925.1 uncultured Bacteroidota bacterium
CAAATGAAAATAGATTTTAACAGCATCCCGCGCAAGCAGTACATTAAGTTTGGTATTGTAGCATTCATTTACCTGCTCTGGGTTATCTGGCTCGGTAATTTTATATGGTTATTGGGTTTACCGGTCATTTTCGATATGTATTTGACCCGTCGGGTAAACTGGACCTTCTGGAAAAAGCGGGGTCAAAAGAATTCATCATTTGTGGAATGGGTTGATGCTTTGATATTTGCATTGATAGCGGTTTCCTTCATCAATCTCTTTTTATTTCAGAACTTTAATATTCCTACCTCATCGATGGAGAAATCGCTGCTGGTTGGGGATTATCTTTTTGTGAGCAAGGTGAGTTACGGACCACGTGTTCCGGCCACTCCCCTATCCTTTCCGCTGGTTCAGCACACCCTTCCGTTAACGAAGGATAAAAATTCATTTGTTACCTGGATCAAGAATCCCTACCGGCGCATGAAGGGGTTTACCCAGGTTAAAAATAATGATCCCATCGTTTTTAATTATCCCGAGGGCGATACTGTTTGCACTAAGTATCAGAGCAATGAAAGCTTTTACAGTTTGGTAAGGCGCAACAGCAGGCAATCGGTGCTAACCAATACCGATGCATTTGGGAAAATCGTGGTGAGGCCGGTAGACCGACGTGAGAATTTTATTAAGCGTTGTATCGGGATTCCCGGCGATTCAGTTGAGGTGCGTCATAACTGGGTATATGTGAATGGCAAACCACAGGATTCCGTTGAGAATATGCAATTTGATTATCGCGTTATTACCGATGGCACGCCGATCAATCAGAAGAAATTGGAGCTATTGGAAATTTCAAAAAGTGATATTTCATTCTCCAATGGCGAGTATATTTTACCGTTATCTGCAAAAAAAGCCAGGGAAATCAAGCAGCTCACGAATGTTAAATATATTGAGCGCTATGAAACTCCGGCCGGAAGGTGGGATGGCATTACTTTTCCGTTCCGCGAGGAATTTAAGTGGAACCGCGATAATTATGGCCCGATCTGGATTCCAAAGAAAGGCACCACTATTCCATTAACTCTTGAGAATCTTCCTTTGTATGAGCGGGTTATTCATGCTTATGAAGGAAATGACCTGAAGGTTACGGGTGGTCAGATTCTGATTAACGGCAAGCCTGCCACCTCCTACACTTTTAAGATGGATTATTACTGGATGATGGGTGATAACCGGCACAATTCTGCGGATTCCCGGTTTTGGGGGTTTGTGCCTGAAGATCATATCGTTGGAAAGCCAAAGTTTGTTTATTTATCGTTAAACAAGGATCGGAAATTCCCAGCCAACATCAGGTGGAACCGTGTATTTATGAAGATACGGTAAATACTGGATATTCAGCTTGATATGAAGAAATACAAAAAGTACCTCCAGTGGTTTTTGTGGGCGTTCCTGATTCTGTTAGTGGTACGGGTACTTTTTTACCAAACCGCCGGAGTTAAAGATTTCCATAATTCATCGACCCTCTTACCAGGCGATCAGGTCATCGTAAATAAGTTCCGGGCCGGCCTGAGGCTTCCTATATCCATTATCGGATTACCGGGGGTAAATGCGCCTTATATCGATGGTATTCGGTTGCCTTATCTCAGGTTGCCGGCGCTTAAGAAAATCAGGCGGCAGGAAGTGGTGGTATTCAATTATCCGGTGGGATCAGATAAACCAATAGATCGTAAAAAACTGATGATCAGCAGGGTTATTGGATTACCTACCGATACGGTAATGATAAAGGACAAAATAGTATCAGTCAATAACAAGCCAATTGCACCACCGGCGTTGGCCCGATCGGAATACCGGGTGGTAACATCAGGGAAACCTATTGATCAGGAATTCATCCGGAAAAATCATATTGAAGAACCCCGGTTAGTGGCTGATATCGGGATTTATGATATCGATCTGCCTAAGGAATTGGTTGGAACACTGGAGAAATCGGAGGGCATTAAAAATGTGAGGGAAACCAGACAGTACCTGGGCGATGCATCGGTTGATTATTATCCGTTATCCAATTTTTTTATGTGGAACCGCGATCAGTTCGGTCCGTTCCGGGTTCCAGCCAAAGGGATGAATGTTTCGATCGATCTTAAAACGATTGATTTTTATCGCGACATAATCGAAACCCACGAAAAGCACGATGTACTGGTTGACTTTAGTGGCGTACATATCGATGATAAAATTGTATCGTCCTATACTTTTGAAAAAGACTACTATTTTGTTCTCAGCGATAACCGGGATTATCCGGATGACAGTCGGAAATTCGGGTTTGTTCCCGCCGACCATATCATTGGTGTTGCCAACCGGCTGATCGGAAAACATGGACGAATATTGAGGAAGATCAGGTAGTTAACCACATGAATGAAGTTTGGCTCAGCACCGCCTATCTGGGGACGGTTGAATATTATCAGATTTTGCAAGGAGCCGGGATAGCTCATATCGAAGCTTGCGAGCATTATGAAAAGCAATCGTGGCGCAATCGGTTCAGGATACTTTCGGCTAATGGTCCAATTGAATTGAGTATACCGATAATCAAAGGCAATTCATCGAAACAGGGTATACGCGAGGTGCGGATTGATTACATGCAGAATTGGCAAAAGATTCACTACCGGTCGATTGAATCGGCTTACCGGCACTCTCCCTATTATGAGTTTCTGATTGATGAATTCCGGTTTCTATGG
>CAIXKO010000002.1 GCA_903919925.1 uncultured Bacteroidota bacterium
AATAAACTTTTTGCGGTTGAACTCCAGAAACTGCCTGTAGTTTTCACTGGTCCTAGGCTCAGCTGCCGTTATATCGATCCCGGTTTCCTTTTTAAACGATGCCAGAACGTTTGGGCCAAAGTCTGGTTCAACAGCCCACGACTCACCATCAACCCAGGCCCCGTCAACCCGATATTTCAATGCAATTTCCTTTAGCTGGGGTATCAGCAGCTTCTCTGAATAATCGCCCCACAAACTCGTGTTCTCCGGATCGGGCTTGCCATTTGGCTGCACTCTTGCCTGCTCCGGGTGCAGTCGAACGTAATTGACGTCCTTAACCCCGGAATAGTGCACGTACAGCCCAGCCTGGTGAGCATCGGTTATTTTCCGGATCAATGCCAGCGGATCCTTATCATAGCTGGCCGCCTGCTGCCCAACTTCAGTGGGATAAGAGCTCACCCCCGGATGACCTTTGCAGTCAACCTGGATGTAATCGGGACGAGCCATATTTAATAACGAATCAACCATCCCTTCCGTTAAAGTAGCTCCGATATGGCTGTCTGTCAATCCTAAATGCCGGTCGAAATGCAACCCCCAAAAAGAATTCGCTCTCGATAATTTAACATTATTCTGAGCTGATAACGAGCAACTCAGCAGAATAGCAAAAACCCAAACCAAATATTTTTTCATCATGCAGATTGTTTTAAGGAACCCGGAAATTGGTGACTGGCAAAATTCAAAGGCAGGTTGAAAATATAATTTATTTTCATCATTGCAGCTCTGATGTCTCTTTCAGCCTGAAAAATTTGACCATTCAGAAATCAAGAGGGTTCACCGGTGAGGGTTTGTTGTACTTTTACGGATTCTCATAAGTTATACAGTAATTTATGGTTACCGTTCAGGTACCCGGTTTCACGCGATCCATCTCACCTCCAGCCCCATAGCCGTTAACCTAAGCGGATGGCTAAGTGGACGCAATTATGCGTCCCTACAGATCCCGCCTAATGATTGAACCGGACGCAAATATGCGTCCGAACCGCGCGATGCTACGTAGGGACGCATATTTGCGTCCACCGACCTTCATCCCACCCACCAATGCCATCAAATGGAAACATTGATATTGATGGAAACTCTCCTTCAAAAAGCCAATTAATTCCTTTTCATCAGGATTAGATTACCTTTAGACAACAATCAAACTATCAGAAATGAAAAAGCTTTTTTTATTCAACACCTTGTTTTTTGCGATTCTATTATTGGCCGGTTGCAAAAAGGATCCGCCAATTGCTTCATTCACAATGAATAAAACCTCATTCAAAATGGGTGAGGAAATTACCTTTAGCAACCAGTCGGAAAATGCCAAAGATTATTTGTGGGATTTTGGTGACGGCAAAACGTCGACCGCCGAAAATCCTGCCCACACCTATGCAGCAGCCGGAAGCTTTGTTGTTACACTTACTGCCACCTCCAGCGCCGGAAGCGATTCAACCTCACAGATCCTCGCCGTTTCGGCAAATCTTACCGGTATGTGGCGCAAAACAATGAGCTTTGGCGGGCAATTCGGTATTAACGGGACCATGAATCTGGTTCAGCATGACGATAATACCTTAACAGGCAGCTATGTGTATGAAGATGGTGCCGGATCT
>CAIXKO010000003.1 GCA_903919925.1 uncultured Bacteroidota bacterium
AAAATGAACTACTTCAAGTTGTTGTCTCTCAGTTCTGATGCGATATTTTCATTTTCAAAATTTCCGATACGGTTATGCCTGTATTTTGGCATCATTGGTATCATTGTATTTTTTATTGCCGGGCTGTATACGCTGATTGCCAAGGTTGCCGGGTTTGCAATAATCGGTTGGTCATCAACCCTTCTGAGCATTTACTTTTTGGGTTCCATCCAGCTTACTTTTCTGGGTGTTATCGGCGAGTACATTTATCGGATTTACAAGGAGAGTCAGCATCGTCCACTCTATTTTGTCAGGAAATTCCACGAATAGTATACCACCATGGAACCGGACGATCTGACCTGGAATTCTGGCAAGTTAATCAAACGGATTTTCAGGGCTTTATGCGGAATTTCTTTCATTCTTTTGCCTTTGCTATCGTTGGATGCAGGAATATCGGGTGATGAACCTGTGCATTATATGCAGGCAGAAAACGTATATAAATACTTTGCGACTCATGGAAAGGATAGTTCTTCAATCAATACACCCATCACCTTTTTAAAGTTTTACGGGCAATCCATCGATAATTTCAGTTATGTGGTCAATAAGGTTGCGGGGTTTAAGGAGCCTTACGTTACCCGTCATGTAATCAATGCAATAGCTGGTGCTTTAGCTGTAACATTTACTGGGTTGCTAGCTGCGGAAATTGCAGGTTATGGTGCCGGAATTCTGGCCATTTTGTTTTTACTGCTTTCGCCGGTTTTTCTTGGTCACACCTATAACAACCTTAAGGACATCCCATTTGCCCTTGGGTATCTGGTGGCCATTTTTTATCTCCAGCGATTTTTAAAACGATTGCCTTCGATTCATATCGGATATCTGGCCGGAATAGCGGCAGGTGCAGGATTCGCCATCTCGGTAAGGGTTGGCGGTCTGGTCATTATTCCGATCATTCTTACATTTTCGGTTTTACAAGGCTGGATCAAACAGCCGGCCGGTGACCGCGAAAAACTGATTTTCGCAATTAAGCTCTCCATAAGCCTGATGATAACTGTTTTCATTTCCTGGTTTGCAGGGGTGATAAACTGGCCATACGGACTTCAGGCACCTGTTCGTCACTCAATCGAGTCGCTCAACCAGATGACCCATTATCTGGTAAGCCTCCGGCAACTATTTGAAGGAAAGTTATATTGGTCGGAGACTTTGCCCTGGTATTATGCCCCAAAATATTTTGTTTTAACTACTCCCGTTATCATACTTGCCGGTATTGGGTTATGCTATCCCCTTCGGAAAAAGTTAGGGGCTCTCTTGTTTTCCATGATTCTTTTTTGTGCTTTTTTCCCGCTTTTCTGGGTGATATTTCAGCACTCAAACCTGTATGGCAATATTCGTCATCTTCTGTTTATTTATCCGTTTTTGGTGGTCCTATCCGCCAGTGGATGGTATCTGCTTTACCAACGGATAAAAAAAAGGTTATATCGCCGGGTTCTGATTGTGGTTTTGGTTTTTGGGGTTACAGGACCATTGGTTCATATTGTAAAAAATCATCCTGTTGAATATGTTTTTTTCAACCGTTTATGTGGAGGTGTGGGTCAGGCTTACCGGAATTATGAAACCGATTATTATTATAACTCGCTTGGACCAGGAGTAAAATGGCTTGAAAAGGAAGTTCTGTGCAAGCCAGGAGGAGATACGCTGATTATTGCATGCAACTTCCCGGTGGAGCCGTTTTTTGAGAAAAGGTTCCCAAATATCAGAACGGTGTATACCACCTGGTATGACCGTGGGCGATATAACTGGGATTACGGGTTATTTGTGAATGCTTACCTGGGACCAATGGGATTTCAGCGGAAAACAATAAATCCTTCACAATCCGTACATAGTATAAATGTGGAAGGTTATCCTATGTGCCTGGTTTTGCATCGTCAGGATAAAAGGGATACCGAAGGGTTCCGGCTATTTGGTGAAGGAAAGTATGCCGAATCCGCCAATATTTTAGAAGCGGTAACACGCACCGATCCGGGCAATGAAACTGCCTGGCTATACCTGGGATGGAGTTTGCGGAAAATGGATGACATAAAAGGTTCAGATCAGGCAGCAAAGGAATTGCTTGGAATCCATCCCGAGAGTGAGCCAGCCAGGGAATTGCTGGTATGGAATTGCCTGAATTCCAAACGTTTTAGTGAAGCATTAAAGTGGGCAGATGATCTTATCGTGGTTAATCCAAAATTTCAGCCGGCCATTTCTTTGAGGGATGCTGCCCGCGATTCACTGGCTATGGTGAACCGGTAAAACCCCGACCAGTTCTTAAAAAATGTTAAATCGAAATACGGGTATTGAAATCCGTCTACTTTTATCAATTACAAAGCGATAAATCAACACAATCCAAAAAATGAAAAAGTACAATCTTTTATTAATTCTGGTTTTTAGTTGTTCCCTGGTTTACGGTCAGTACAAAGCCGATTTCCGGGCAGCCGAAAAGTATGGTTCTGAAAACCTCGGAAAAATGATCGGGAGTTCATCCGTTCAAGCCAACTGGCTAAAAAAATCGGACTTATTTTGGTATTCCTATAAAACCGGCGACGGGAACTTCTGGTGGCTGGTTGATCCGGCAAAAAAGACCAAATCCCCCTTATTTGATGTGTTTTATCTGTCATCAAAGATTAACCAGCTTATATTAAAGCCGGTCAATCACCTTGATTTACCGATCAAAAATTTAAAATTCAAAGACGATAATAAGTCGTTCAATTTTGAAATCGACAGTTTCAAATTTGAGTATAAGCTTGCTGATAAAGCTATTACTCTGGTTGACACGATTGAAAAAGAGAAGAAAAAGGATGACCGGTGGATGAATTATAACAAAGATTCAACCTGGATTGTATTTGCCCGGAAGCATAATCTTTTCCTGATGAAGGCTAAAGATAAGGATAGTGTTGAATATCAGTTGACCACCGATGGCGAGAGGTACTATTCATGGCAATCGGACGGAGAGGACACCACCTCTACCAAGCGTTTACGGGCATCGGCAAGATGGATGGAAGGGAACAAGAAATTCTTTATCGACCGGGACGACTCCCGCAAAGTGAAAGATCTTTGGGTAATCAATGTTCTGAAAAACCCCAGGCCGGAGCTTGAATCTTATCGATATGCCATGCCTGGCGACGAATATGTACCTCAAACCGAAATTTGGGCGTTTGATATCGAGAGCAAAAAAGGGGTTAAAATTCAGACCGAGAAATGGAAGGACCAAACGGTGGGTGTTGATCTGATTGACAAGAGATCTGATGAGCTGATCTTCATCAGGAAGGACCGTACCTGCGCAAAAATCGATGTATGTATCGCCAATACTGAAACCGGTGAATCTAAAATCCTGTTTTCGGAAACCAGCGAACCCTATTTTAACAATGAGTATACCAATCTGCATGCGATTAACAAGGGAAAAGATCTCATTTGGTGGTCGGAGCGCACCGGGTTTGGCCAGTTATACCTGTATGATGGCGAGGGCAACCTGAAAAATGCCATCACTACCGGCAATTTCATTGTTGGAAGTGTTAGCCGTATTGACACGCTTGGGCGGGAAATCTATTTCGAGGGCTATAACCGGGAGGCAGGGATCGACCCCAATTATGCAATGATCTATAAAGCAAAATTGGATGGCACCGGATTCCAGTTAGTTACTCCTGAAGATGCAACCCACTCGGTAAGTTTTCCGGAATCGAGCAAATTTATGGTCGACAACTATTCGCGAATTGATTTAGCACCAAAGTCGGTATTGCGTGATAACAAAGGCAACATTTTGCTGGACCTTGAAACCATGGATCTTAAGCGGTTAATGGAAACCGGATGGCAGATGCCAGAAAGGTTTAAAGTGAAGGCAGTTGATGGGGTAACCGATTTATACGGCGAGATGTGGAAGCCTTTTAAAATGGAAAAGGATCGTAAATATCCTATTATATCTTACGTTTATCCGGGCCCGCAAACTGAAAGCGTATCCATCCGGTTTACTACCACCGGTGGAAAAAATCAATCACTGGCTCAACTGGGTTTTGTAGTTATTTCAGTAGGTCACCGTGGAGGCAGCCCTAAACGCTACAAATATTATCACACTTATGGTTACGATAATCTCCGTGATTATGCTTTGGCCGATGATAAGTACGCTTTGGAGCAACTTGCCGACCGATACTCCTTCATCGATCTTACCAAAGTAGGAATCTTCGGGCATTCGGGCGGGGGATTTATGTCGACGGCAGCCATTCTGACTTATCCTGATTTTTACACCGCAGCAGTTTCCTCATCGGGGAACCACGATAATAATATTTACAACCTTTGGTGGGGCGAAACGCATAACGGGGTTAAGGAGGTTACGAAAGCTGTTAAGAAGAAGGATGTGAAGGATGTGAAGGATGTGAAGGGTGTTACGGATGTGAAGGATGTTAAGGATGTGAAGGATGTGAAGGATGATAAGGGTGTGAAGAAAGAGGAGCCGTGGCTGGCGGAGGATAGTGTGAAGAAACAGACGGAGATCAAGTTTGAGGCAAAAATCAACAAGAATCAGGATCTGGCGAAAAACCTTAAAGGACACCTGATGCTGGTTACCGGCGATATTGATAACAATGTGCATCCTGGTAATACCATCAGGGTTGCAGATGCATTAATTCAGGCAGGCAAACGGTTTGATTTTATGATTATGCCAGGCCAGCGTCACGGATATGCCGCGTATACCAAGTATTTTGACCGCGCGATGTGGTATTATTTTGCGGAACATTTGTTAGGAGACGCACGCAATAACGTGGAGATCTACTTGCCGGAGGGGGATTAGGATGTGAGGAGGTGAGGAGGTGAGGATGTGTGCGAGGGTGTGTGTGGGTGTGTGGGTGAAAAGGGTTTAGCCTTTAAACTTTGTGCTGTGATGAGTGCCATCGCAGAAGGGTTTGTTGCGGCTGGCACCACAGCGGCATAAGGCGATTTGTTCTGCGGTCTGAATTTTTTCACCGGATCCCTTCATCATCCTGAACTTGCCTTTAACTAGTGCCGGGCCGTTTTCAATGATTCGAATTTCGGTTACCGGCGCAGGAACCACTTCATCGGTTTGTGGAATGCTTTGCAACTCCTCCTTTTCTACGGATGTGAGATCGCGGTTCCACTTCCAGGTGAGTGCATCGGTAGGGCATTGGTCAACAATATCGCAAATCTCCTTTGTTGTTGCACCATTCATATTAACCCATGGCCGCTTGGTTGGGTCAAACACCTTTCTCAATTTCATGAAACAAATAGTAGCATGAATGCAGTCATCAGGTTTCCAGAATACGGTTATTTCACCATTACTATATTCGCGATCATTTTTATTATTCATGTTGGGGCTTAGTTTTATTTAATATTTGCTTTTCAAAAATCTTGCGCTCGATAATTCTGTAATGCGGATGATAAGCGTTTATGTATTCCTGGCTATGATGAACAACATAATCTCCTGATAAAAGCAAGCTGTCGATCATGGTTGATTCTTCAGCTATGCCTGGCAAGTTTGGATGCAGCTCCTTTATAACGGCAGCAATCCTGGTCCATTTTTTTCGCCACTTACTGATGTCGGGTAATTTAAACTCCCGGGCACTTTGCATAAAAGCATCAAGTAATTGCTTTTTGGTAATATCATTATTGGCGACCATTCTGAGATTCACTCTAACAAATTGTTTTGAATACAACAATTCCTGATAATCAAAGGGTTCAAACGATTTTGCTTCTGCAAGTTCATTTTCCAGATACGCTTCCGGTCCTTCCCTGCCCGATACCAAATGGCCGGGACCAAAAAAATCCTGAAAAAAGTACTTATACAAGTCTACCAGATGCGACTCACCATGCAATTTAAGCTCAGACTCAATGCACCTTTCGATTGTTTTGGAATCATTGGAAAAAGCCATCAGGAAAATCAATATAAAACCCGCTGCAACCGACCGGATAATAGCCAATTTCATTGATGAATATTGTGGTGAAGAAACTATTTCTGAGGAGGATACCAATAAGTGATGGGGCAAATCCTTCCCGGTTTCTACAATTTTCTGATTTTTATATTTCTGAAGCTGGTCGTTCCACCGTGATCCTGAAGGGCAATGTATCCCTCTTTATATTTTCCGTAACCTTCAGCATCCTTCCATTTTGAATTCTTCTTCAGTTCCAGCCATTCCGGGGTCCACATCTCATATTCAACCACTTTACGATCGTTCAGCCAATGCTCAACATGAGGGCCTTTTACCACGATTTTGGAAGTGTTCCATTGATCGAGGGTTTTTACCTGGCCAAATTTCGGAGCATGAACATCGTAATTGGAGCCCGACATGTTTTTAGGATTCGAGGTTGGATATCCAATATCATCGAGCAGCTGATATTCAGGGCCAGTCATATATACAGTTCCATATTCATCTGCTTCAACTACATGGAAAAAAATTCCAGAATTGCTGTTTTGTTCGACTTTCCACTCCAGATACAATTCAAAATCCTTGAATTTTTCTTTTGTAACAACGTCCCCACCCTTTCCTTCCGGTAATCCGAGTGCCGTCATTGCGCCATTTTCGATGGCCCAACCCTGCACTTTATCCATTTTGTAGCAACGCCATTTGTCCATCGTTTTGCCATCGAACAACAATTGCCATCCTTCTTTTTCCTCTTTCGGGGTTAATGTATTCAGCACTTGAGCCGACATCGGCTTACCAATAATCAGGATAATCAGAGCCAGCACAGCAACAGAAGCAAGTTTTTTCATTTTTGTACGTTTTTAAAGGGCTGAAATTACTTTCTTTCCCTGAAATTGTCAAACGCATAAAAATACGATGAACACTTTAAAACCAGTTTCGGAAATAATTGCCTTTCGGACATCGCGACGTACCTATCAAACAGAGCCATTATCAGAAGAGATCAGGGAAAATCTGGAGCATCTGATCAACGCTGTTTCCAAAGGGCCACTTGGAACACCAATCACTTTTTCATTGATCAATGTTGCCGAAGTATCTTATCAAAAGCTCAAACTGGGTACTTATGGATTTATTCAGGGAGCCAGGTATTTCATTGCCGGACAAATAAAACCATCGCCAATAGCTTTTCTGGATTACGGATTTATTTTGGAAAAACTCATTCTGGATATAACTGAAATGGGTTTAGGTACCTGTTGGCTGGGGGGAACATTTTCAAGGAGTGAATTTGCCAAGACAATCGATCTGCAGGAAGGAAACGTGATACCCGCCATAACACCAGTTGGATTTGCCACAAAAACAAGGGGCCTGGGGGAGAAGATAATCAGATTAGGAGCCGGATCGAAAAACCGTTTACCTCCGGACCAATTATTTTTCGAGCTGACCACCTCAGCACCTGAATCCAAAATGGCTGATCCAATCATTCAAAAGATTTTGGAAAGTGTTCGGTTAGCGCCCTCTGCTTCTAACAATCAGCCTTGGCGAATAGTTATAGAGAACAATGAATTCCGGTTTTACATTTCTCGTAAACCCGGCTATCAGAAAGCATTCAGCGGAATCGATTTGCAGATGGTAGATATGGGAATTGCCATGGCCCATTTTGATTTAAC
>CAIXKO010000004.1 GCA_903919925.1 uncultured Bacteroidota bacterium
AGTCATGTTACCGTAAGGAACCCCATCAATGACTAAAAGTGGGTTTTCACCACGTATTTGAATTTCAGGTGCTTCCGCAAATTCAGTACTGTTTAGTACGTTTAATCCTGCAATTTTCCCGGTAAGAGAGGTTCCCATATCTACTCCCTTAACGGTTTGCAAACCTGCACCCGATACCTTTTGAACAGCATATCCAAGTGCTTTTTCTTCGCGTTTAATACCAAACGCAGTAATCACCACTTCCTCCAATACCTTGGAATCCTCTTCCAGAATCAGATCAAAATATCTTTGGTTACCAACCTGATATTCAATCTTTTTATACCCAATATAAGAAACCGATAAGACTGATTGTCCCGGAATTTCAAAAGAAAACTGCCCCAAAAGATCAGAGGTAGTACCCATTTGAGTTCCTTTAACCACCAAAGTGGCCCCAATAACAGGTTCACCGGAAACACTCTTTACAGTACCGGAAACTTTTATCTTTTGCTGTGTAGATGGTTTTTCAGCAACACTAAGCACAATTTGCTTTCCGTTTATGCTGAACTCAACACCGGTATCTTTAAAAAGATCGGTGAGTACCTGTTTTACCTCTTCTTTCTTGCACAAAACCGTAACCTTCCGGGCTACATCAACGATCTGTTTGTTGTATAAAAACCGGAAAACCGTTTTGGATTCGATATTGTTCAAAACCTCTTCAACCGTAACATTTTTCAGATCGAGGCTGACTTTGGTTGATTGAGCAGAAACAGGAGTATGGTTAACTTGCACAAGGCTGATTACCGTGAAAATCAGGCAAAACCGCAGGAGATTTTTCCAACCTCCGGATTTTCGGTTAAACTTGATTTCATTTCTCGCTGGTGATTTCATACTGGAAAAGGGTTAGTTATTAAGTTTCTTAAGCAGAGTGATAGTCAGGTTCCCAAATGATCGCCCTTCCATCATTCTAAATGAAGACGTTTGATAGTAAGAACCCCACATGGAAAAGTGAAAATTGATAAGAATAGAACGCTGATGACGCAGATATTTATGATAAAATATGATTTAAAATCTGCGTAAAATCATAAGAATCTGCGTTATCAGCGTTTTTTTTAAATCTTAAGCTTTGGGTTCTAAAGCCTTGAAATCAATAATTGGGATACTCAGGCGCGTGTATCGTTTTTCTTATTTTGAACTGTACACCTCGATCCGGTCTTTATTAAACAGGTTTCCATCCTCCTGAGCACGGCCGATTCGTTTATAACGGATGGGTGCAGATAATTTCAACAAACGCAGAATCTCATCGAGTGATTCCTCTTCAAAGGTTGCCCGATAAAGCTGCTCGCCTACCGATTTGTCTTTTACCTCAATATCAACATTGAAAGTTCGCCCGATGCGTTTGAAAACATCTTTTAACGGTTCATTTCTAAAGGCCAGAATTCCATCTTTCCAAAGGCACCAGTAGTTTGCATTTACCTGGTTTAATTCATATTCATGGGAATTGTCCTTGAAAATCAAGCGTTGATCAGGTTCCAGTTTTTCTTTTTTGATATTATTGATTACCACATCAACGCTACCCTCAAGTAAAGTCACGGCTGCAATGGTATCCTGCAAATAGGCCTCAACATTGAAAGCCGTTCCGGTGGCCCTGACTTTAATTTTTTCTGTTTCAACGATAAACGGATGCTTTTTATCGGTTTGGACATTAAAAAAGCCTTCGCCGGTAAGTACAACGTTCCTTTCCGATCCGGTAAATCTAACCGGATATTTTAGCTGACTACCTGAGTTTAACCATACCGTAGACCCATCGGGCAGCAATATTTTTGAATGGGTTCCGTATGGAGAGAATATCTCCTGCCAGGCTGTTTTAGTATCCCGGCCAGTGCTTTTGTAATATTGATAAGCTGTTAAAATAATGAGTGGAATGATCAAAACCGCTGCTGCCCGCTGAAACCAGACAATCAAGGGCGCCGCCTTCAAATATCGGCCATTAATTTCCCGCATCACACTTTTATGTGCCCTTTCAACATCGATATCATCTGGTTGGAATGCTGGATTTGACACCTGCCAAATATTACGCAATTGGTTGAAAATGGCCTTATTATCAGCACTTTCATTTAACCATGCGATTAAAATCCTCTTTTCATCGGGGAGAATGCTCCCTGAAAAATATTTGGCAATCAATTCCTCAATTGGTTGTTTTTCCGGCATCTGTTCTTCTGTATATTGATAAGACGTTTCAGCCATTATTTTCCACATTTACCGATCTCATTTCATATTCATCAGCAAGGCGATAATCGTTATAAAAAAAGCTTTCAGGTAATAGCGAAGTAATCCGATGGCCCTGCCGATGCGCACTTCAATGGTTCGCTCCGAAACGTGCAGCCGATCAGCAATCTCTTTATATTTCATCCCCTCAAATCGGTTTAATTGAAATGCTTCACGGCATACCACAGGCAGTTTTTCCATCGCCTCGTCTAAACTGCTTTTTAAATCGGAATATAGAACATAATCTTCCGTATCCTGATGGTCGGCAGGATCCATTAGCCCGGAGTAATTTTCATGCTCCTGAACTACTTTTCTATGCCTGAGTTCATCCAGACAACTATTTTGAACCGACCGGAGCAAGAACGATTTAAATGAAGAATCGATCTCCAGCTTCTCGCGGTGGGTCCATAATTTCAGAAAAAGGTTTTGAACGATATCTTCACAAAGGTCTTTATCGTGCAGAAAATTTCCACCAAAAATGACCAGATCCCGGTAATACTTACGGAACAGCATGGTAAAAGCAACCTGGTTTCCAAGCCTGAGCTCTTCCAGTAAATACAGTTCCTCTTTCATCAAATTGGCGCTCCGAAATCCTGAATGAAAAGATCGGATTTCGTTCTAAAATTAACAATTTTCAGGGACAGATATTTTTCCGGGGCTACTTTGGTCTTTCAAATCTTATATTTGTTTTCATGAAAACACTATCTACTCAAAAATGGTTCCTCCTGATCGCTACCTGCCTGATCATGGGAACCCCTGGTTTCCTCAAAGCTCAGGAACCTCCTAAGGAGTTTGAAAAAGTTAAACTGCTCAAAGGTTACGTAAAGAGGATTTCGGGCGATACGATTGCCTATTTTTCATTTAACCCGCTGGCCCGCAATTCTATGCTTACCCGATGTACCGGTGGTGACATGGATATCCGGTGGCAAACCGAACCGATACCGGCAGATGCTAAAGGCGATTATGCTTATTTTATCTGGATCAGCAGCTATTCCACTTTTACAGGCTCCGGGGCAAGGAATTACGATTTTTCTATCAATGGCCTTAAATATTTCACTTTCCGCAGTTCCCCGGATAAAAGCTGGAAAGTAAAGTCGGCCGATGGTACCGAGCTCACCTTCCAGTGGATGCAGGACGATCTGGCGCGCGATGCAACCGGCTATTGTTACCTGCGGGTGCCACTGTCGAAATTCAAAAAGGGCGAACCACTGGAATTAAAGGTGGTTGGGGAAAAGGCCAGGGTGAGCGACTGGTTCATGACCTTTATGTACGATATGAAGGATCGCAGCGTGGAGGTGCTTTCGCTGCCGGTTTTGGCGGAGGTGGAAAACCGCCGATGCCAGATGGTTTTTGTCGGGGTAAATTATCTGGGCAACAAGGGAAAGCTGAACATCAGCGTGGAAGGTGCCGCCCCGGTGGTATCGAAATTAAAACTGGGAACCAATAATTTCGAATTTGCCGTGCCGGCAGTCGATCAGAATAAGGAGATCACCGTAAATATCGCCATCGACGGTGTTGCGATGACACCGGTAAAAACCATCTTAAAACCGGTACGGACCATGACTATTTACCTGCTTCCTCATTCGCATAACGATATCGGCTACACTGATTTGCAGCCGGTGGTGCTGAAAAAACAGGTAAAAAACATTTACGATGCACTCGATCTGATCAAACAAACCGCTACTTATCCCGATGAAGCTTCATTCAAATGGAACGTGGAGGTTTTATGGGCCGTGGAAACTTTTCTGGAAACTGCCACACCTGAAAAACAGAAAGAATTTATCGATGCGGTACGCAATGGCCGCATCGGATTGCAGGGCCTCTATCTGAACATGCTCACCGGTATCATGCGGCCCGAGGAGTTTTACCGCCTCACCGGATTTGCACAAAAGCTCAAGGAAAAATATGGTTTCGATATCAATTCCGCTATGATGTCCGATGTTCCGGGCCTTACCTGGAACATGGTTCCCACTTTGGCCCAGGTGGGAATAAAGTACTTTTCCAATGGACCTAACGGACCCTGGACAGGTGGCGATCGCGTTGGCCCATCGAACCATGCCTGGGCCGACCGGCCATTTTACTGGACCTCCCAATCGGGAAAGGAAAAAATACTGTTCTGGATGACCGGATTCGGCTACGGCTCACTGTTTAAAGGGGTATCGGCAAAAAATCCCAACCGGGTTGATTATCTGAAAAGCCTTCAGAAATATTTTGATTGGCTCGATGAAATCTCCTATCCATACACAATCATGCACATGAGGCATACCGTAAATGGCGATAATGGCACCGTGGACAGCGATCTTAGTAATGATGTATTGAACTGGAACAAGAAATATATCTCCCCTCGTTTTATCGTAGCCACTTCCTCAAAAATGTTTGAGGATTTCGAGAAAAAGTACGGGAATTCTATCCCTTCTTTCTCGGGCGATTTCACTCCTTACTGGGAGGACGGGGCCCTCTCATCCGCTTATGAACTTGGGCTTACCCGCCGGGCATCGGAAAAACTGGTTCAGGCCGAAGCCTTATCTGCCCTGCTGGATCCGGCATCATACAATAATGAAAAGTATTACAAAGCCTGGAAAGAGGTGCTCCTCTTTGATGAACATACCTGGGGAGCCTGGAACAGTATCCAGCAGCCTGATAGTCAGTTGGCTACCGGCCAATGGAAAATTAAACAGCAATTTGCATTCGATGCGGTAGCAAAGGCGGATGAGCTGTATAGCGCCATCACCACAAACCCGGCGGCTGGCAACAATAAGTCTGTTTTTGATGTGATCAATACCTGTTCCTGGGCACGCACCGGATTAGTGGTTATTCCAAAATCGGAGAGCCGGGCCGGCAGCAAAATCACCGGATCCGATGGAAAAGAAATCTTTTCACAAAGATTGGCCAATGGCGATCTTATATTCCTGGCCACCGATATTCCTCCGCTGGGTGCCAGGCGTTTCCGGCTCGAACCGGGAACCCCGGCTTATCCGGTGCCTTTCACCATTAAAGGTTCTGCGATTTCCGATGATGGAGTTACCCTTCAATTAAATGCAATGACCGGCGCTGTCAGCCGCCTGTCATTCGCCGGTAACAAGGTTGAATATGTGGATACCACCGCTTTATCAGGTTTGAACGAGTATTTATATGTACCCGGTTTGAATCCGCAGGAGGCCCTGAAGAATGGTAAAACCTCCATTAAGGTAAAAGAAATCGGGCCGCTGGTAGCCTCGTTCCTGGTGGAATCGGAGGCTCCGGGATGCCGGAATCTGATTAGGGAGGTGAGAATCATTCACGGGTTAAACCAGGTAGAAATCATCAATACCCTGGATAAGGAGAAGGTGAGATCCAAGGAATCGGTGCATTTTGGGTTCCCGTTCCGGATTCCGGAAGCGGTGGTGCGCTATGATCTGGGCTATGGAATGGTGCGCCCTGAGGCTGATCAGCTGCCGGGTTCCTGCAAGGATTTTTATTCGGTGCAGCGTTGGGTGGATCTGTCGAATCAGGATTACGGACTCACCATGACGGTGGATGAGGCCCCATTGATTGAAGTGGGTGAAATGCGGAACGAGGATCCCGTGGCGTTTCCATTGAAATGGAAAATCAGGCAGGAACCCTCGTCCACCATTTTTTCGTATGTGATGAATAACTATTGGCACACCAATTATAAAGCCGATCAGGAAGGAGTGAGCACCTATCATTACGCCATCAGGTCCCACGGTATCTTTAATCAGGCCGATGCCGCCCGGTTTGGCACGGAGCAGAGCCAGCCGCTGGTTTTACGACGGGCATCGGAAGATCAGCCTGTTATGGAATCATTGTTCACCGTTTCATCGGCAAATGTGCTGGTAACCTACCTGAAACCCATGCCCGGTGGCGGATATCTGGTGCGGCTATATAACGCCGGCGGTAGTCCGGAGGAGGTTAAACTCACGTTTCGCAAGGATCAGAAAGTAGTATCGTTGCAAGCTTATGAGGTGGTCACCATTAATATTCCGTAATTTTTCAATCGGTTCAGCAATACCTCACGGCGAAAAGGTTTACCAATATAATCATTGCATCCGGCTTCGCGGGCTTGTTTTAATTACGATCATGGCATTTAAAATCAGCACTTTTCCATAGCTTAGGCTAAAACTCCGCAAAAGTTGTCGGGACCTTGATACCTCTTTTACCAGCTCAATCGCGGAGGAGAATCGAACACTCAGGCCTATCGGTCAGAAGTACTCTCCCCGGGCTTCAGCCCGGCTAACCGATAGCTTCCCTTACTTCGGTTAATCGGGTCAACACTTTGTACCACAGATTGCATCCGGCTCATTACTAACCCCAGGTTTCAACCTGGGGCTTTTCAACCCCGACCATATCCCCTATCGCATGCAATGCACAGTTTCAGAAGCTATTAAGCGTCCATCCCGATCTTCCGTTTCACGCTTCACGCTTCACGTTTCACGATCCTCAATTAAACCAGTAACTCACCTTCACCACCAACCCCCTGTTCTTTACCCGGTAATCCCCCGTGAATGAATTTTCAGTGTAAACAATAAACAGATCGGATACCGGAGCAAAGCGCCACTGGAAGCGAAAATTCAGGTTGATGTTGCCTACCTGGTTGTTGTACTGGACCAGGCTGGTGAAGAAAAGCTTATTGGTCAGCGTGATATCGAGGCGGGGACCGATCAGGAGGAACGAAGCACTGTTTTGCGGCAATGGCAGG
>CAIXKO010000005.1 GCA_903919925.1 uncultured Bacteroidota bacterium
AACCCCACTCAGAATATTACTAACAGGAACCAAATCGAGCCCGGGAACAGGATTAGCTCCTGTAAGATAAACCACACTGGAAATCCAGGGACACAAACTGGCAACGAATATGATCCACCCCTGGGAACGGAAAGTATCATGGCGACGAATAACGAAGCTGAAAAGATAAATTGACGCTAATAAAAGAAGAATATTATTATAAGCCATGTATCCCACCCAAAACCAAATCCCATGAAAATACTCCATCATGTTGGTTTTAGGGTATATAGTTGAAAACCCAGACCACAAAAGGTGGTGCATCCCATTGGTTATTGCCAGCACCATTGTTATCAGGGGAACGATGCAAAGCAATATAACATTATTGCGGGTGATGAACTTTTCATTACCCGTAAAGCGCATCACGAAAATCAGGTAAAGCACTGGGGTGGTAACTGCGCCCAGATAACCGAATTTTGCCCAAAAAACCTTTAATTCTACCGTTGGAGCCGCTGTTTCGAATATGATAAAAAAAGACCAGATACCAGAGGCAAGCATAAGCAGTGTGAGATCTTTGGCACCCCTAACCGATCTCCGTTGCCTGGCAAGTACAGCAACGATGAATGACACCGCAGAAGCTGCCAGGAAAAATCCGGAATAGACTGTAAAAACCTGATTCATTCTTGATTCGGACTTATCCGTTTGAAAAATTTCCCCTAAATTAATTAATTACAAACCAAAAAAAGATAATCCCTGACAATAACAGTCTGGTGACCGGATAAAAAGCGAGCTTTTTTAATAATATTTAACAATTGGCTGTAGTATGAACAGTCGAAATTCGGGTTCAAAAAAATTTAGCAATTTTCGGCATCAGGATAATTTTCAGCTTACAGGCCATTGGAAGTGGTCGTGAATATTTCCTCATTCTTATCATTGAATAATTTTTGACGGATCCTTGATTGCCTGCTCCGAATACCAAAACTGAATACCAGAAATCTGTGTGGCAGATTCTACGGTAATAAAAACATTCCCGCGGTCGGTAATTTCAATGACACTTCCAACCGGTTGAGGTTTTGAAGGGTGGCAGGTTCCCCTGGGGGTTGCAGCGTTTGCACCTTTCAGGGAAACATTTTTTCTTAGAATCAACCCACCGGTAATCCGGTAAGGCGTATCTGAAGGGTCAACATACAGTGAACCCCCGATAAATGTCATGCTGTCGATCGCCTTTTGGAGGTTTATTTTATTGATTTCAGGCGAATTAAAAGGATTAACACCAAACTTCCTGATACTTTCTGCACCAGCATTCCCGGTTAAAAGCAGGAAAAACATTACAAGCAGCCAACAATTTTTCATCGTCCTATTCTTTATTTTCCCGGATAAAGATAATCACTTCAACGCCCCGCATCCTAATTCTCATCTATTATCTCAATGGCTTTAAGCAAGAGTTCATCTTTTAACAATCGTACTCCCTCAATAGTTGGTTTCACTACCACATCAGGAACAATACCGATTCTCTGTGTTTCCCGTCCGTCAGCATAATACCAGCCGATGCCACTAATTCTGGTTCGCATACCTCCCACGATATCAAATACTGAGGTATCGCCATCAGCTCCTGAAGTTGTTGAACCCACCACAGTTGCCCGGGGGGCAGTACTTAGCGCCATTACGGTATATTCAGCCTGGCTTTGTGTGTTTTCATTCATCAGGATTACGACCTTCCCTTTATAATAATCCGGGTTTTTTTCACCGCCCTTAATAACATCTTTTATGGTGAACAGCCCGGGATTTGTAATGCTCCCGTTGGAATATTTCACAAATTCCGTGGTATCGGGCAGGAGGTATTTCCCTAATGAAAAGACAATAAATTCAGAAGGGTAGCATCTCATATCAATAATAAGCCCTTTTGCATTTTTAATTTCACTCATTATTTCAGGCAAATATTTATTCTTGATTAAACCAGGAAACAAATATCCGATATCGTTTCGAAGCATGGTGAAACAAGTGTCTTTTTCCGGGTATTTCCGGTCAACAAATAAATCGGAGGAATAAGATTTAACTTTCATAAAAAGGGTTTCTCCGTTTCTGTTTATTGTCAGATTAATAACAGAATCATTTGTCCATAATAATCTTCTGGCAATGTTTCTCAATTTTGTAGGGTAATTTGAGGCAGAAGTATATTTCATTTTATTCATCACAATATCGTCAACACTCACATTATTGACGTGTGATATAACATCTCCAACTATTAGATCAGATTTTCCACCTGATATAAGGCTTTCAAAATCAGTTACAACTGCCTTATTTTCCACAAAAGTAATATTTGCTAATGAAATATACTTCCCGTGGTAATTACTTAACATGGTATCGCGTGATGATAAA
>CAIXKO010000006.1 GCA_903919925.1 uncultured Bacteroidota bacterium
ATCCAGGCCTTGCCGGGTTC
This sequence comes from uncultured Bacteroidota bacterium, assembly GCA_903919925.1. GTDB lineage: Bacteria > Bacteroidota > Bacteroidia > Bacteroidales > UBA12481 > UBA12481. The sequence continues at coordinate 21 of CAIXKO010000006.1, forward strand.
AAACCACATTCCGCGGCTGGTTCCGCGCACCTGTCCACCCACTACCGATAAAAGGCAATACTCCTCGGAATCAAAATTCTTACCATCCAGGAAAACCGTTGCCGTAACCTGGCCCGAGAATTCGAACTTTGCCGGATCGATCTTTGCTGCTGCCAGCGCCGATTTTACCCTATCAACCTGCTTGGCAGCCTCCACCGATTTCATTTGTACCACTTTCTTCGACTGCTGGGCCATTAACCCGATGCAGCCAGTGAGAAGCATAATTACCAGAATTTTAATTGTTTTCATGATACCTGATTATGTTTAATTTCAATTTCTTTTGAAGGCAACCTCTTGCCGTTGTTGTTCATTTATCGCATCGGTTAAAAATACAAATAATTGTATCGATTTTAATTTCATTTAATGCACCTGTTGGGACGCATATTTGCGTCCGTTTATATAACCAGTCTTTAAGTACCCACCCCAACCCCTCCCTGAAAAAGGGAGGGGCTTTTCTCCAAAGGAAATTTGAAGCTCATTTCCCCTCCTTTTTTCAGGGAGGGGTTGGGGTGGGTACCATCCAGCGTATCTATACCACGCGTTTCCAAGTTATTAGTTTGGGGCCGATTGGCAACATGCTGGCGGACTCTACACCCGCCGCCACAAAGCCTATTTAGTCTGCAAACATCGCACCGAAGAACCGTTTTCGCGGTTAGTGAGACCCTGGAGCACCACATGGTCGTCGTTGTAGATGACCCGGCTAAAGGCGTTCCATTCCCCATCGTTAGTGGCCGACCAAAACGTGGCGTTATAGCCCATGGTAAAGACAGCCCCGCTGTAGTCGCGGTAACCACCCGGAAGGGCCGTAAAACCGGTGCTGTTGGTGGCAGAAACATTTGGGCTTTTCCAATGGTTAGTTCCGGTTTCTTTCAACATACCACCAGCATCCGTTCCCAGAAGATCTATTAAAGTGGTCCACTCCGCATCGGTTGGCAAATGCCACCCCGCCGGACAGGCAGTTAATGCCGCCAGATAATTATACAATACCCCATAAGTATCATAATTGCCCGTTGCTTTGGCATCCTCAACAATACTGCCATCATAACCATATACATAATAAGTAGGAACGGCCACAGATCCGGTTGTCGGTGGGCTTACTGCCGGCAGATAAGCCAGATTCTCAGTCATCCAGGTTTGGGTACCGATGGTTTTGAAACCGTATTGCTTTCCTTCATAAACAAAGGTACTCATCCTGAATATTTTCTCCTCACCATAACTCGTTCCGGCACTGTTAGTTGCATAAGCTTTAATAAAATAGGTGGCTTCAGGTGACAAGGAGGCCAGGTTGCTGATAAAAGTTCCCATACCGGCTCCATCCGAAGTGGTAAAATTGGCTATTGATGGATTTTCCGATACCGACCAGCATACCCCGCGGGCAGTAACCTCTGCTCCACCATCACTAACTACTTCGCCACCTGAAACTGCCGAAATTTCAGTAATCCCCGATACCTCAGCAGTGGTAACCGTTGGTGCAACTGCACCTTTTACGCAGCGGACCGAGAACCCATACTCATTGTCGTAGGCTATCCTGCCCACCGCATCATGGTCGTTACCCAGAATCCTGCCCCACGAGGTGGTGTTATCCATTGCGGTGGCGGTCCAGAAGTAGGCCAGGTAGTTTAGGTTATCCACCCCCCCTGCGGGAAGGCGGCTTCCTCCCGGAAGTGCTGTAAATCCACTTGAATTATTGGCACCATAATTAGGATCAAACCAATTGGCCGTTCCCGCTTCTTTCAATTTTCCACCCACATTGCCGGTGTATCTCAATCCCATTCCATCAGCATCCGCCGGATCCATGCCCAGAAAAGTTTCTAATGTCTTCCACTCCACATCGTACGGCAAATGCCATCCTGTTGGACAAGCCGATTGAGCAGACTTTAAATTATACAACACCCCGTATGTGTCATAATTGATAGCTACTTTGGCATCAGGAACAACACTTCCCTCATAACCAAATACATAATTTAATGGATCGGTTAGTGATCCATTGGCAGTGGAACTCACAGCAGGCAAATAGGCCAGGTTCTCCGCCATCCATGTCTGATCGCCAATCGTAACCCATTTATAAGTATGTCCGTCCCTGACATCAGTAAAGGTGCCCACGGAAGGCTCTTCAAACATCAGTGTACCATCATGACTGCTCCTCAGCATAAATCCGTTCTTTGGAGCCATCGTTTTCAGATCACCAAACCACCCATATCCATCGTACCAGGTGGCCGATTGGGTTTGATCCTTGATATAATCACTGGCAGCCGGTAAAATGGAAACTAAAGCATCCGCAATTGGTTTTTGCATCTGCGGTAAATAACCGATCCAGTTCCATCCGGTATTAATCGCTATCGGAGTGGACGGATCAACCGGGACGCCTTCAAAGGTGAGTTCCGCGGTTTTACTTACCTTAATCTTGTACATCTCCTTTGGGTCAATGGTGGTTAATTCACCAAACCAGCCCAAACCCTCATAATACATTGCCGATGCCACCTGATTCTTGATGTAATCACCCTCCTGGGCATCCACCGATAAAAGCACGCTTTTGAGGCTCATATCTGGTTTTTCCAGGTTAAAGGATACCCAGTTCCAACCGGCACTCAGCTCAATACTCAAAGTTTCGGTGGAATAAGCATGCAGCGGGGTTGGAGTAACCGCGTTACCCAGTGTCATATTCGATTCAAACACAACAGATTCAACTATGTCATAAGTTTTGCCTGTATCCGGATTGTAGTATTTAAAAGTGAGCGTTTCACCCGGTGCTGCAATACCGGTAAGCGCTCCGCCCGATGCTGCATTACTGTAACATCGCATGATAAAAACATATTTTCCCTGCGGGGTGGATAATCCTCCGATTTTAACCCCTCGGCACTCTGAGCCGTAAAAGGCTGCCAATAAACCGCTTCCACCGGTAACCGCAACATCATCAATCCAGATTTCAGCCGTAATCTCTCCGTCAAAATCAAATGTTGTCGGATCTACTTTCCAAACATCCACCGGGTTATTGGTAATTCCATCGTTGTAAACATGATGCAGATCATTATAGTAACCAACAGTATAGGTCCGGTTTGGTCCCCCATCCGGGAACTCTGCTGTATTCCAGTCTCCGTTTATCCGGTACTTGAATTCAATAAAACTTCCGGTTGCAAATCCGTCAACGATAAGCGTGTAAATTCCATCACCATCGGTATCGGTAAAATGAGCGGAACCCGACCAGCCATTGAAAGTTCCGGCAATATCAACAAAATCCGCCGCCGGGTTGAATTCATGGTTCCTGATGTGCTTGTTCATATCCACATTAAAGGTAACCGAGGCCGGTACGGTCCCACCACTTGCATTGAGAACGATCCCGATCATATTCAATTTAGTAGTATTGATCCAGGAATCTGAGAGTGCCAGATAAGCCCGTGTGTACGCGTTATCAACTTTGGTGGACATATCCCAACCGACTGCCATACCATTGCAGCCATTAGTATCATTTGGGTCAAATGACCACATGCGAACCGCGGCCATATATTTCCCCGCAGTCAGAAATTCAGCACTTCCATTTTTAATAACCGGGAGCGAAACCCATTCGAACGATCCATAGTCCATCCTGCTAACCGTTGCGGTGGAAATCACTTCCTCGTAAACACCTGCGCTGATTTCCTTGTACAACACATACTGAAAGGTTGGATTGTATGGGTCAACATTGTAATAAGTAAGGTAAGCCCTTAATGATTTGATTTCACAAGCTGCCGGAATATCATATACAACCCCAACCATATCGCCCGAGTTATCACCACCACCCCAGCCTCCTGAGTTTGCTGAAGACTCAGCCGTCATATCCGACCTCAGAAGCAAGGTATCGTTAACGGTAAAGCTCATGGTGGCAGTATTGTTCAACGGCGCTTGCTCGTAATTGGTGGAAACAGCATTAAACTGAAAAGTATAATCACCATAATCGGTTGCCAAAAAGCGATCAGCAGCCAACAAGGTATCCCGCTGCAAGGTTAGCAAATCAACCTTACCCGAATTGGTTTCCTGCACCAAAACGGCTCCATTGTACAACTTCACGTTGAGCTGCACATTCTTCTGTTTATCGGTGCCAGAGTTTAGCAAAGCACCCTTAAACTGGTAATCTCCGATGTTGCCCCCTAAAGGAGCAACTGCACCCATCAAACTGAGCGGCCAGTAATTAATATGGCTCACTTCACTGGCGAGGCCTGCATTAAATCCGGTCCAATTGTCCTCTAAAACCAAATCATTATTATAGCCATCAATAATCTGCAAATCGTCAATCATCCAAAAGTAATGAGTGGACCCGTACATATAAAATTTAATCCGCACATTGGATTTCCCGGCTGCAACATCGGAAATATTGACTTCTACGCTTTTATACTTATCCGGAGTAGTGGTATTAGGGGG
>CAIXKO010000007.1 GCA_903919925.1 uncultured Bacteroidota bacterium
CCGACTGGAAAGTAACGGCATTTCAGGATTCGTTTCCATCACCCGCGGATGCAATAATTTTTGCACCTATTGCATAGTCCCCTATACCCGCGGCCGCGAACGAAGCCGCGATCCCCAGGATATCCTCACCGAAGCCAGGGATCTGGAGTCCAAGGGATACAAAGAACTTACCCTCCTGGGTCAAAATGTAAATTCTTACAAATTCCAGTATCCAATTTCTCAACCAAGCGTTTGGGGTTTCCCTGAATTATTGGGCCAGGTTGCGCAGGCTGTCCCTTCCATGCGTATCCGCTTTACCACCTCACACCCAAAGGACATGTCCAACGAAACACTTCAGGTAATGGCTGTCAACTCCAATATCTGCAGGCATATCCACCTTCCTGTTCAATCGGGTAGTAACCGTATTCTTAAACTGATGAACCGCAAATATGACCGCGACTGGTATCTTAACCGGATAACGGCAATCCGGGAAATACTTCCTGATTGTGGAATCACTACGGATGTATTCTGCGGTTTCCCAAGCGAAACTGATGAAGACCACAAAGATACACTGGCCCTAATGGCAGAGGTCAGGTTTGATTTTGCGTTTATGTTCAAGTATTCCGAGCGACCGGGAACCTATGCTGCCGATCACCTTCCGGACGATGTTTCCGAAGAAATTAAATCAGTCAGGTTGCAGGAAATCATCAACCTGCAGGGGAAAATTGGCTTAGCCAGTAACCGGAACGATATCGGAAAATCTTTTGATGTTCTGGCCGAAGGAACCTCCAAAAAATCCAAAATGCAGTTGTTTGGCCGTACTCCTCAAAATAAAGTAATCGTTTTCCCTAAGGAAAACAAAGAACCCGGACAAATTGCCCGGGTTCTTGTTACAGATTGCACTCCTGCAACCTTAAAAGGAATTCAGTCTTAATGCTTGTATATCAAACTGCTGTTTCTATAACCACCCTTATCCAGGTACCAATCGGCATATTTTTGTCCACCTGACTCCGCCCAGGGGCCAAACATCAGATAAGCTTTTACGATATCGCTTTTTTCAATCGGGTAGGCAAAGCTTACAGGCAGGTCCAATGCCCATGGCAAATGGTCAACTGACCGATAGGTCACTGAACTCTCAGGAATTGATGCGTCATTCCCGGTTCCAAATAAACTTCTGTCTGCCAGGTCAGTTGGCTGATAATCTGGCAAATGAATCTCGATCCCCCTACCTTGATCTGCTTTGGCAACAATAAAAAGGTTTATATTCCGGATTGGCCATTCCAGGAATTTTATTGCATCGCCAACCGATTTTCCATTTTCCTTCAATGTGATCATAATATCCACTTTTGTTGGGGTTACATAAGGAGCTCCAATAGTGGTATTGACACCGGTTACTGTTCCTGCGTGAGGAAGAACTTTGTAAGCATTGTCAAATATGACTACCGTTGCATACTTCTGTCCGGCTTCAACCCCGTTGCTCATGATCTTAAAGGTGCTTCCGGAAACAGCATTTTTCAAACTGTTCGTTACGCGGATTACAGATGCGGCAGGTATATTGTCCAATTGTAAAGCAAAGGCATTGTGAAAACTTGCCCCAATGGCACGGGTAGTAAAGCTTGCCTTGATTTCGACAATCTCATTCTTCGAATCGGTTACAATCTGGCACTGATAATCAACAACCAGGTCATTAAAATCATAATCACCCTTTGATGGCCAAAGATCTTCGAAAGCAAGAGTACCAGCTTCAGTGGCAGGATACTTAATATCATATGCGCGGGTCTCATCTTCCGGATAATCCTCTCTGTTATCACCAGGTCCATCAGAATCACTATCTTTTTCAACAGGAATCGGAAGAACCTGACAGTCGCCGGTTCCATCATTAGCACTGGGGTCAGAGAAATACTCACCAGGAATGGATATCTCATCAAGCATTCCCTTCGATGAACCGCCTTCTCCGGTGAACTCCCATTTAACCCGGTATACACCAGTTAGTTTAAGTGAAATCACCGCATTTACAACTTTTGTTTTTACACCAGGGTAATCGTATTCATAAACAGTTTCAAAAACTTTTCCGGAGAGGTCGAGCAAATAAACCTTCAATTTCCTGGATGATCCATTGTCAGCACTCATTTTTGTGGAAAAAGTAAGTTCGCCGGCAGTAGTGAATTTCACCCAAGGGGATATTAAAATATGTGTTCCGTTCGACAGGGACCCGGTATGCAATGCATATTTCCCCTGAAGTTCTTTGGAAGCATTCACGTTTGTTTGGCTAAAGTACCAGCAATCATTCTTATAAGTGGCCCGGTTACCGGTTTCGAAATCCTGATTCACCTGACTGAAGGCGGTCATTCCAAAGATGATTGCGAAAAGAGTTATAGCTAATTTTTTCATGTTTTTCAGTTTAAAGATTATTTACCAAGGTCAGACTGATCATCCTTCTGGATGAAACTAAAATCAATAACACCGTCAACAACAGCAGACTTTATGATCCGCTTTCCGCAAGTAAGCGTAAGTTCACTGGTGGTGGCAGGCACAATCAGGTCAAGGATCAGATTCTCCTTCAGGTTATAATTTCCGGCAAAGAAAGTTTTGCCTTCGGCACTCGTAATGGTCATCGTTGAAAAGAAATCCTTACTCAGCGGCAACCCTGTTACATTTACTTTAAGATCTACTACTGTTTTCCAGTTAAAATCAGCAGGAATAACCAAATCTGTGCTCTTCAACTTTTGGATAAAAGCGGTTTCCTTTGTACAAGAACCTGCAAGTAGCATCAAGGCTCCGGTCAATATGATAACAAATTTTTTCATTATACTTATTTTTTAAATTCCACAGATATTATCCAATACTATGCCAAAGATAAGAAATAATCTTCAACATCTTTCATATCTGTTACTTACATATTTTCCTCCTATCTACCATTTTCCCTATTTTGGAATTTTTCCATATTCAAATACCAAATGCGCCATTTTAGCTATAATTTTTTATCCGGGGAATGGCAAATTTTTACTTTGCCGATATTTAAAATGGACTTTTCGGCAGCTGTAATTCCGAATTCCAATGCACTCTTCTCGGGTTAATGAGCCGGTTAACCCTTCGGTTAACAATCAAGGTGCAAGGCGAAAAATTCTCCAGTAATTATCAACATACTGATAAACAATCCGATCGTGAAGCCGGTCTTCTCTTCCCTGCCAGAATTCAAAGTAATTCGGAATCAATCGATAACCACCCCAATTTGATGGACGATTGCCAGGTTGGCTGCCCATCTGCATTTCAAATGCGCTTTTTGATCTTTCAATAAGCCACTCACGATCAATGATTTCACTGCTTTGGGGAGAAACAATGGCACTTATCCGGCTGGCCTCCGGACGCGATTCAAAATACTCATCCGACTCCTGGTCCGTTACTTTCCTAACTGTACCTTGCACCCTCACCTGCCTTTCCATATCTGGCCAAAAGAAAAGCAAAGAGGCTTGCGGATTTTCATTTAACTGCTTACCCTTGAGGCTTTCGTAATTGGTATAAAAAACTATTCCTGTTAAATCCAATCCTTTCATCAGAACTACTCTCGAAGATGGCATCATATCGGAACCTACCGTTGAAAGTACCATGGCAGTAGGCTCGATACATTCAGCGAGTATAGCCTCATTCAGCCAAAATTCAAGTTGCCTTAGCGGATTATTGTCCACCAGAATTTCCGACAAAGCTCCTTTAACATATTGTTTTCTAATCGACTGAAAGCGCTTTTCCATATTTCGTAAACAATTTATCCAACATAAAGTTCATCATATCCCAAGTCCCTGGGTATTGTCGCTAATAGGCGTCACAGCCGCTCTTCAGTCACTTGTCACTCGTCACTTGTCACTTCTTTTCATCCAATTTACTACATTTGCCCAATTGAAATGCGACGATTATGTACAGAACACACACTTGCGGAGAGCTCCGGATCACCGATGCCGGCAAACAAATTATCCTGGCTGGCTGGGTCCAGAAAACACGCGATCTTGGAGGGATGACCTTTGTTGATCTGCGCGACAGATATGGGATTACCCAACTGGTTTTCAACATGGAAACCAATGCTGATCAGTGCCGGTTAGCCCGCGAACTTGGGCGGGAATATGTGATCAGGGCACTCGGGGTAGTCGCTGAACGAAGCAACAAGAACCCCAATATGTTGACCGGGGATATCGAAATTCACGTGGATACACTATATATATTGAATCCGGCAGAAACACCTCCGTTTACTATCGATGAGAATTCTGATGGAGGGGATGAACTCCGCATGAAATATCGCTATCTCGATATGCGGCGTCCTCCCTTACAGCGAAACCTGATGCTCAGGCACCGCATGGCACAATCCGTCAGGCACTATCTGGACTTGCAGGGATTTATTGAGGTGGAAACGCCGGTACTGATCAAGTCAACGCCTGAAGGAGCCCGCGATTTTGTTGTTCCCAGTCGGATGAATCAGGGCCAATTTTATGCCCTGCCTCAATCACCACAAATGTTCAAGCAGCTGCTAATGGTATCAGGATACGATCGATACATGCAGATAGTCAAGTGTTTTCGGGATGAGGACCTACGTGCCGATCGTCAACCCGAATTCACACAAATTGATTGTGAAATGGCATTTGTGGAACAGGATGACATTCTCAACGTTTTTGAAGGTTTGGCTAAGCACCTCTTTAAGGAAGTTCTGAATGTGGAGTTTCCCGACAATTTTCTAAAACTCCCTTTCGAACAAGCCATGGCTGAGTACGGCTCCGATAAACCAGATCTCCGCTTTGGTATGAAAATTCAGGAAATTAAAATTGTTCCTTCGTCCATCTCCAGTGGGTTTCCGCTCTTTAATGAAGCAGAATACGTTGGTGGAATCGTTGCCAGCGGATGCGCCCTTTACACACGCAAACAACTGGATGAACTTACTGAATTTGTAAAAAAACCACAGATCGGTGCACAAGGACTAGTTTATGTTAAATACAATTCCGATGGAACCTTTAAGTCATCGGTGGACAAGTTTTTCGATGCAAACGCATTGCAGGCTTGGGCAACGGCCATTGGAGCAACCCCTGGCGACCTTTTGCTGATCCTGGCTGGTAAAAGAAACAAAACCTTAAAAGCTTTGGGAGAATTACGTCTCGAAATGGGTCGGCAGCTGGATTTGATGAAAAAAAACCAGTATGTCCCACTCTGGGTGGTTGATTTTCCATTGGTGGAATGGGATGAAGAAACCAGCCGCTTTTATGCCATGCACCATCCTTTTACAGCGCCAAAACCTGAAGATGTGCCCATGTTGGATATCGTCCCGGGTAAAGTTCACGCAAATGCTTATGATTTAGTCATAAATGGTATTGAGATCGGTGGCGGTTCCATCCGCATCCATGACTCTGATCTTCAGGCCAAAATGTTCGATGTTCTAGGTTTTACTCCGGAACAGGCCCAATATCGATTTGGCTTTCTCATGAATGCATTTAAATATGGTGCTCCGCCTCATGGGGGGATCGCATTCGGTTTCGACCGGTGGGTATCACTGTTTGCAGGACTTTCCTCCATACGCGATGTGATTGCTTTCCCGAAAAACAATCAAGGCCGCGATGTTATGCAGGATAGCCCTAGCCTGATCGATGAGGAACAACTGAAAGAACTTGGAATCATTGTTAACGTGAAGCGTGAATGAACGATATTTATTTCATGCGCCAGGCTTTGCTGGAAGCAATTAAGGCAGCTTCCCGCAATGAGATCCCGGTAGGAGCTATTGTCGTTTCTGGTACTCGGGTTATTGCCCGGGCACATAACCTTACTGAAACATTGCATGATGTAACTGCTCATGCCGAGATGCAGGCCCTTACTGCTGCTGCCAATACCCTCGACAGCAAATACCTGAATGATTGCACCTTATATGTAACTTTGGAACCCTGCGTGATGTGCGCAGGTGCAACTTTCTGGGCCCAGATCGGCAAAATAGTTTACGGTACTGCAGATCCTAAACGGGGTTTTCAACTGATCGGAGGTTCCATTCTTCACCCAAAAACAACGATCACAGGTGGCATTCTTGAAGCGGAATGCAGCGAGCTCCTCACGGAGTTTTTCAAAAACAAACGCTAAATCACCACCCTCCTATTCCCCTAACCCACATCGATCCAACAGCCAGTAAATCCACACTTTTATTCTTCTATCTTTCAACAATATTATCTTTCTTACACCTCATCTTTAACTCCCCATCCCTCCCCTCCTACCTTCTTACCTCTTACCCTCTTACCCTCTTCCTTACTTAACCCTTAACCATTAACCATTTACCCTTATTAAGGAGCTTCTGATTTCCTCTGCAGTTGCCACAATATCGATGCGGCATTTCCCGATTTCTTCTAACAAAGTGAAATTGATCAGGTTGTTACTGTTCTTCTTGTCAAACTTCATCCAACCAAGCAAAACGTCAGCATGATGAATGGTTTCGGGTGGATTTCCATAAAGCCGCGTAATTGTTTCCCTGATTTCAGTAATTGAATCTTTCGATAGCCCCAGTTTAATTGCGGAGAGCTCTGCCTCAGCAATCATCCCGAAAGCCACCGCATAGCCATGTGGAAGAGGTTTGCCTGACCGGAGGGATTCACTTTCCAATGCATGACCGATGGTGTGCCCGAAATTCAGGGATTTGCGAATTCCATGTTCTTCAGGATCGGCTTCCACGATATCAATCTTTATACTAACCGATCTTTGAATTAAGCGGGCAAGCTTCTCCTCCGAATAATCATCAAAAGTAAAATTTCTCAAATCCTGCCACAACAAGCGGTCAGCTATCAGCCCGGCTTTCAGCATTTCAGCATAGCCTGATAATAGATTCATCCGGTTCAGCGTTTCCAGGAAACGCAAGAAAAGCAATACCTGAGCAGGCTGCCTGATCACTCCGATCTCATTCTTAAGCCCGCGGAAATTCACGCCTGTTTTTCCACCGGCACTGGCGTCAACCATAGCCAGTAAAGTAGTGGGAATATTGATAAATGATAATCCTCTTTTAAAGGTACTTGCAGCAAATCCGGCCAGATCCGTCAGCATCCCGCCACCAACATTGATAACCAGAGAACTACGGTCAGCACCATTATCTCCAAGGTGTTCCCATGCCGCAACTACCTGATCCATAGTTTTGTTATCCTCCCCTGGCTTCAAAACCAAAATATTCGATTCCGGAACCTGCCGAAAACCGTTTATCAATGGCCAACAAAATTTCCACGTGTTGGATTCGAAAATCAAGAAAATCTTTTTACTCGCGTAACCAGCAGTAATCTCCTCAAGATCTGATCTCAGATCACTGGTTAAACTCACTTCCCGGTATTGATAAACTATGTTCATATCGTAAAAACTGGCGAAAGGTAATTAAATAATCCGCTACCTTTGTCGTTAAAACCATAACAAATGATTGAGTTTGAAAATCTGGAAATCGCTTTCCGGTACAAGTCCGACCGGGAATTAAAGTTTGCTTACTGGCTTTTCAAAATGGTGGGAAGCCCTAACCTGGTACGTCTTGGCAAAGCTCTGACTTATCTGGCATTGAAACTTCACCTTCCTGTTTCATGGCTGATCAAACCAACTATATACCGGCATTTTTGCGGAGGCGAATCCATTGCTGACTGCATGAAGGTATCGCGTAACATGGAGAAATACGGGGTTAAGTGCATACTCGATTATTCAGTGGAAGGTGGTGAAAGCCCGTCCGCTATACGTGCTGCACTTGAAGAAACGCTCCGTACCATTGAAAACGCACGAATAAACCGGAACATCCCTTTTACCGTATTCAAACCCACTGCTTTCACCCTGGTCGAAATTCTGGAAAAAGGTAGTCTCGGCACCTTGCACGATGCTGATGAGCTGACCGAATACGATAATTTTCGCGAACGTATCGATATCCTTTGCAAAGCAGCTTATTCCGCTGATGTACCAATAATGGTTGATGCAGAGGATGTCAGGTTCCAGCCACTGATCGATGAAGTGGTCACCAGCATGATGGAAAAGTACAATAAAAAGAAAGCGATCGTATACAACACTCTTCAACTGTACCGTACCGACCGGCTTGATTTCCTGAAAGAATCGTACCTAAAGGCTGTTGAAGGCGACTATTTTCTCGGAATCAAATTTGTAAGAGGGGCTTACATGGAACGGGAACGTGCCCGGGCATTGAAATATGGATACCCGAGTCCCATCAACCCGGATAAACCCACAACCGATAGAATGTACAATGATGGCCTGACCTTTACGGTGGATCATCTCGACCGAATTTCGGTTTTTAATGGCACCCATAATGAAGAATCAAACCGCCTCCTCACTGAACTCATGGAAAGCAAAGGGATACCAAAAAATGAGGCCAAAATCTGGTTCAGCCAACTGTTTGGCATGAGTGATCATGTTAGTTTTAACCTGGCAGCAGCCGGATACAATGTAGCCAAGTATCTGCCCTACGGACCTGTCAAACATGTGCTACCCTACCTCATTCGCCGGGCAGAGGAAAACACAGCAGTTGCCGGTCAAAGCAGCCGCGAACTTTTGATGGCGCAGAAAGAATACAAAAGAAGGAGGACGGAAAGATAAATGGAAATTGACAATCACAAAAGGGCATCAGTTACAAAAGCCCTACTCATCAGTACACCATTTGTTTTGCTTCTGGCTAGCAGTTTACTGGCTCTTTTCCTGGTTATTCATACATGGGTCCCCACCCTCATTTCCGGATTTCTGGTGATCGCAGGTTGGGTTTTGATCATTATTCTCAAACTCAAATTCGTCAAATTCCGATTCACAAACGAGATCATCCAGGTTCTGTATTACCCGATCAGCCCGATGACATCCAATTTCAAGAGAATCGAGATCGCCGGTCACAATCTGGTAAAATTTGAGATTAAACCCTCCTGGAACGGATTGCGTAATGAATTGATATTATATGAGCAAAACGGCAGTGAAGTAGATGTTTATCCACCTGTTTCAGTTACCCTTTTTGAAAAAGAAAGCATTGCCCTGATCAATGATTACTTATCTGCTTACTGTTCCGCCGGAACCAACTCATAAGAATGCACCGGTTTGGACTTCATTGCCCATAACCACCAGACCGGGGTAAAAATCA
>CAIXKO010000008.1 GCA_903919925.1 uncultured Bacteroidota bacterium
CCGAAACATTGGATATTGATTTTGCTTCCCTTATCCAGAGCCTGATGCAGAAGGGTGACCCTAATTCAAAACTACTGAAAATCATTAACTATTCCAGCGCCATTGGGGCTTAACAGAGACATGCGAAACTTAAGTAAATAAAATTGTATAATTCATACTTTGACCGGTCGGGGTTTAAAAAGTTAACCGTAATGGTGGCAGTTTGACCTTCCGGGCCTGCAATAATGGGGAATTTTTATCTGATTATTCCCATTTTCTTCATCAGGAAAGTTGCGTTCAGGTTCTGGCTGACTCCTGGTTGCAGAAGATAATCGAATTTTAGCATCCCGCCATCCGTAATGACTTCGAAACAGCGGTTCGATAGTCTGCCGGGGTAATCTGCTTCCAGTTTTCCGAGTTCAACATCATGTGAAGCCACCAGTCCCGATGTTTTCAAATCGATAAGGTGGCAAATCAACGCAGCCGAACCGGTATGTTTATCTCGTGAATTAGTTCCTTTAAGCATCTCATCTATAATAATAAATGTTTTTTGCCCCTGCTCAATACGGGAGATCATCCGGCTAAGCTTTTTTAATTCAGCATAAAAATAGGACTCATCATCACCAAGTGAATCATTGGTTCGCACGCTGGTTTGTAAAGCGACAGGGACCATTGTAAAGCGCTTTGCACACACAGGGCCACCTGCCATGGCTAAAATCATATTTACGCCAACCATTCTTAAGAGAGTAGATTTTCCGGCCATGTTTGCCCCTGTGATGAGGTAGATCTGTCCGGATTCATCAAAACTCAGTGAATTATCGACTCTTTTGGCGGGGTTGATGAGCGGATGACCGCCATCTTCAATTTCCATGGTGAATTCGCCATCTCTCATATCGGGCCAGGTGAAATCAGGGTGGTTAAAAGAAAATGTTGCCAAAGAGTTCAAAGTTTCAAATTCAGCGATGGTATCGATCCAACCTTCAAAGGCATCACGGTAATTACTTCTCCATTTTTCGAGACGGATCATGGTCAATATATCCCATAAAAAGAATGTATTCAGCAAAAAGCTGACAATCATGTTGCCTCTTAATTCCAGACCCCAGAGAATCCCGGTAAGTTTTTTCATGATCGCGCTCGACAAAAACTCCCCATGCTGGAGTTTTTTTTGCAAATCCTTGAGGCAGGAGGAATCAAAGGTTTCCGTTTCGATCAGGTTTAGCAGTCCGGCATACTTTTTCAGTTGGTCGAGTAATTTTTCCAGGTTTTGTTGTTCACGGTTAATCAACCGGGTTTTGCTGATCACCAAACCGATTGGCAGAAGAAAATACAGTGAAGCAGCGGGAGGGAGTGAAAAAGTAAAGATTTCGTTGAAAAGAGCCGGCAGAAGGTAAAGAAGCAGGAGGCAGAGGCTGATGGTTGAATTTGCGATGATTGCAAAGGAATAGAACCGGGTTTTGGTGAATTTGTCGGAGGCACTGAGCCATACACCGATCATCCGGTTATTGCGCTGCTGCCAGTTGGATTCCCTGGCAGTAGCAAGGAAATCCTGTCTCCAGGTAAGTTTTGAGCTAAGTTCTTTTACACCCTCCTGGCGCAAACGAATCTGGTCTGCATCTGTTCCCGGCTGAAGCAAGCGGGAAGCCATTTTTTCTTTGCCCTGCGGTGTTGTGGCTCTGTTAACCATGCGGAAAATGCTATGTTCTCCGAAAACATCTAAATCAAAACTATATTCATGTTGATAATCAACAAATTGCAAACCCGGATCGAAAGTAGAGAAGTCTCCTTTCAGTGCAAGAATCTCCTCTTCGTTAATCGTAACCAGGATTTTGCAGTAGTTTATTTTCCGTTGGATTTCAGCAGACAATTTCACCAGGTATAGAAATCCTGCCAGCAAACCGAAAGTCGGGATAAGGAGTATCGTAATTTTAAGCTTAAATACCAGATACAACAGCGCGACCATACAAACAAACGCAGCCATGCGGCTCAGAACGATCCGATTGGATTTTGCTTCCAGTTTGGATGTTTCTGATTTGTAGCGTTCAGCGAGGAGCTGGTAATTGCTTGATAAAGTTGGTAACTCTTTAGAGCTGCCAACTTCCTTTGTCAAATTCTTCATTTTCTAATTTCCTCAATATCTGTTGATTAAATTATCCGACAAATACTATTTTATGAAATAATCCGTTTATATATTTAGTATCCTGTTGTTTACGTTTTA
>CAIXKO010000009.1 GCA_903919925.1 uncultured Bacteroidota bacterium
CATCCGGTCGATACAAACTTCGCGGTGGTTGCCGTTGGTGGTATTGAGCGGACGGCGGTGATAAACGATGTAATAATCATCGGTGCCCGGCAGGTGCATTACGGAATGATGGCCGGCACCGGTAGCCACTTCAGGGTTTTGTTGTAAGATTTTGCCAATCCGGACGAAGGGCCCGGTGGGTTTATCCGCAATGGCATAAGCAACGCTGTAATCAGGACCTGTCCAGCCGCCTTCTGACCACATCAGGTAGTATTTTGAGTTGCGTTTGAAAACAAATGGCCCCTCCACATAATTTCCTGGCGTGATCTCTTTAAAGGTCTGGCCATCTGGAAAAGGCTCAAGGCTCAAAAGATCAGGGCTTAAACGAACAACGTTGCAGTGGCGCCAGCCCCCGTAAAAGAGGTAGAATTGTCCGTCATCATCCCGAAAAACAAACTGATCGATAGGCTGTGCCCCGTTATGGAAAGAGTTGATCAGGGGTTTACCGATTGCATCCTGATACGGACCTTCGGGTTTGCTTGAAACTGCTACCCCGATGCCACCCGGCTGATCATTATTCTGGATATCGTTGGCCCCGAAAAACAGATAATATTTTTTGTTGGCAAAAATTACCGAGGGTGCCCATATCGAGTAAGCGGCCCATGATATGTTCTTGATATCTAATACCCTTGGATGCTTTACCCATGTCACCATGTCTTTTGATGAAAAGGCATCCAGGAAGGTTTGCTTCAGATATTGGGGATTGATGGTATTCTTTTGAATGCTCTGCTGAAATGGCGATAAAACGGGTGCAACAGGAATCTCACCGAAATCATCAGAATAGGTAGGAAAGATCCAGTAAGTATCGCCGTAAATAATCCCCTCAGGATCGGCATACCAACCATCGAAAACCGGATTGCCCGACCAGCCCTTGGATTTGAACTCTGGCCGGATGGACTGGTTTTGTGCGGGTAAAACACAGAACAATAGGGTAATCAGCACAATTATTCTCATGGATAGTTTGTTTTTCTAATTGATATTGAACCTGATCCTTCATGAATTCCATATCCGGCGTTACCGGTACCTCCAAAAACAACGATTGAGAAAGAAGATGTGGGGAATAGAAGGATGAAGGATTGGTCATAGGTGCAAATTTAGGATAATTGTGCTCTTACGCCAAAAGCCTTTCCAATTTCGATTTCCATTTTTCCCAGTCAGGCATTTGTTTGGATTGTAAATCGAGAAATTTTTGAGTGTGGTCATGATAAACCAAGTGGCAGAGTTCATGTATGATAACATATTCAATACATCCCCGGGGAGCCTTAATCAGTTCAGGATTAAGAAGTATCTTCCCCTTGGGGGTACAGCTGCCCCAGCGTGTGGGCATTTCCCGAAGAAATATAGAATTAGGTGCAACATGATACCGATTAAATTTTTCAATCAGAATCTGAGCAATCGGAAATAATTTAGCCCTTGCGTTTTGCAGATACCAATCATTCACCAGTTGTTTGACCTTTGACTTATCCGATGTATTTACTTCGATGAATCGCCCTTTCAACTTAACACTTTCAGCACTTGAAATATTGATTTTTAAGCAATACTGCCTTCCCAAATACAAATGGGTTTCCCCACCAATATACTTTCTGGGGGTCGTTCTTGGGTGGAATGCTAAAAAGAAACTCTGCTGTTTTATTATCCAGGGAGCCTTCCTGGTCAGCTTATCTTTAATCAATTCTATCGGTGCATCTATCGGTGCTTTTACTAAAACTTCCATATCGGATGTCACCGTAATACCCAAAGATTTCCGATTGGAGTACTCCAGGTTGAAAGAGATCACCTTTGACCCAAATTGAACATAATCAACCATTACTTATAACGGATTTTAGCGACCTCAATGCATCTGTTGGCAATCTCATCCATTTCGCCGAATGAAAGGCTGATATCATATTTATCTCTCACTTCATCAATCAGATAGTCACCAATTTCAATTTGAAGTTTCCCGGTAATATTCGTTTTGTATTGCCAGTCAATTTTTGGCTTACCCAGGTCCAGGACAGCATTCTGAATCAGGTCATCGATTTTCATCGCTGCATGAGTAGATAATACTCTTCTTAACTGATCATCCTGGACTTTTTCTTTCAAAGATTCCAGACACAAACCATAAAATGCCCTGGCGATGTCCTTGTCGGTCAGGTCTTCCGGGATTTCACTGTCAGTATGCGACAGAACTGCGTTCATAATCCCCTGGACTTTTATCAGATACTGCGCTTCGCTGATACGCCGGGCTTCATAATCTGCAATGGTTTCCCTCAACATTTCCGAAAACTTCTTGTAGAAAGCCGGATCTTCACCCATCTTTTCAGAAATATGTTTCGATGTCCGGCTTGCAATTTTGTCAGCCTTGGCTGCTTTTCCGGTGGTTTTTTCAACCTCCTCCTGAAACTTGGCTTTATCGAAGATGTCAACAAGCTCAGTAATAACCTCTACCTTATCTGTTGTAATGTGAGTATCAATCAGCTTCTGTATTTGTCCTTCATATTGCTTATAATCAATAGTATCACTATATCTTTCAATTACAGCATTTCGCAGTTTAAGGAACATTTGCAGGTCTGCTTTGTATCTGTTAATGGTCTTTTCTTCCACTCGCTTGTAAAATTGGATCGATGAGAAAGCCAGTTTCAAGCCTTTTGCAAATTTTGCCAGTTTATCGTAGAAAACCACACGAACTGATTCATCCTTTAACAAAACCTGATAAGCTTCCGCATCACGTTTATTTGCTACTGTTTTGAATATATCCCAAAGTTCGGAATGCAATTGTGGCAGTTTTTCGATTTCCTCATTGATATTTACCATCGTTCCGGCCAAATCATCCTCATCAAACTCATCAAAAGATGAATACAGCTGAAGTGCATCATCAAGGTTTTCTATCACTCCATAATAGTCGATGATATAGCCAAATTCCTTATCTGGATTAATGCGATTGACCCGGGCAATGGCTTGTAACAATTTGTGACCCTGAAGATTTCGTGTCAGATATAGTACCGTATTCTTCGGCTCATCAAAACCCGTCAACAGTTTATCTACCACAATAATAACCTCCGGATTAATCTGGTTCTTAAACCGATTGATGATGTTCGTCTCATATTTTTTCGAATTCCCATGTTCTGCCATCATCCTTTTCCAAAATCGATTTTCCCGTTCCGATGAAGTTTCATAAGCACTGTCCTCACCCTCACGTTCATCCAATGGTGAAATCAGTACTTCGCTCGTTACAATTCCAATTTCGTCGAGGAATTCTTTGTAACGTATGGCACTGGCTTTCCGGTCGCACACCAGTTGGGCCTTAAATGGTGTTCCCTGCCAGTTATCACGATAATGCCGGCTTAGATTCCAGGCTATCGCATAAATCTTTTGTTCGGCACTATTTAGTTGATCGGCCCTGCTGAATTTCTTCTTAAAATCAGCCTTCTGATAGACTGTTAAGGGCTCTGAGATCATTTCAAAGAAAACATCCAGCGGACTCGCGTTTACCTCCTGACGGGCCAATCGGCCTTCATATAATAATGGTACCACAGCTTTGTCTTTAACCGCCTGATCAACTGTATAAGAATCAATAATGCCGCCGAACCTTGCCGCGGTGCTTTTATCTCTTTTAAACAAAGGAGTTCCGGTTAAAGCAATAAAACAGGCATTGGGTAAGGTCTTTTGCATTTCCACGTTGAATGTTCCATGTTGCGACCGGTGACCTTCATCCACCAAAACGAAAATATCATGGCTTTCAAGTGGTTTCCTGATCTTCTTAACTGCTGCGGTAAACTTATTAATAACAGTAGTTACAACTGCATCACTTTTACTTTCAAGTAGTTCCACCAATCGTTGACCAGTACTGGCATTATCGACATGGCTACCGCATTTGCGAAAAGTATCGGTGATCTGTCGATCAAGATCGGTTCTGTCCGTTACTAAAATGATTTTAGGATTTCTGATGGATTTTTCCAAGGCGATAGCTTGTGCCAACATGACCATGGTTAATGATTTACCGCTCCCCTGTGTATGCCAAATCACTCCGCCCTTTCTCCTGCCACCTTCCACCACCAGCAAACGCTTCATGGCCTTCTTTACAGCAAAGTACTGCTGGTATCTGGATATCTTCTTTATTCCATTGTCAAACAGTATATTGTTAAATATCAGGTCGAGTAATCGTTCGGGCCGACACAGGCCATAGATATATTCATCCTGGGTGGTTGGTAATGTTCCTGCCTGATCCAATGAATCAAAATAACTCCTTACATATCGGAACCGGTCCTGAAACAATTTTTCCTTTTGCCCGTTCGCCAATGGCTGGTTCTTTAATTCTGATAAAATTACCCGGTATTGTTGCTCTTCGGCATTGGTAATGAATTTCTCCTCCCATTTATTCCAGAACTTCTCGGGTGTGGCGTTGGTTGCAAAAGTGGCTTCCTGTGTGGCAATACTCAATAGAACTTGGGTGTAAACGTATAAACCACGGATGCCACCCTCCTGCTGACTGCGCAGATGTTGGCTAATTGCCTGTTTTAATGGATCTTTCATGTCAGGCCTCTTGCATTCAATGACACATAACGGGATCCCGTTTACAAACAAAACCAGATCGGGACGGTAATGTTCCTTGCTCATGCTTCGAAGCACGCTGAATTCTTCGGTTACATGAAAAACGTTGTTCTCCGGTGTCTCCCAATCCATATACTTTAAAGTAAAACTCTTTTTATCGCCATCGATATTTTGCTCCAATGCTTTCCCGAGCGTAAGCAAGTCATAAACGGCTTCACTCGCGGTTATATACCCCTCATTCATGGGCAGTTCCTTCAGTGCACGAATTCCATTTTCGATATTGGCGTCACTGAAGTAGGCGTTTATGGTAGTACTCTTCCGGATGCTGTTGATTCTCTTCAATTGCGATCGAATGATATCCTCCAGCAGCACATTACTGGTTTTCCCCCCACGTAGTTTCTCTGCCTCCAATGGACTCAGGTAGGTATATCCTAGTTTTTGCAGCAACTGCAAAGCAGGGATCTGGGAGATGTGGTCTTCTTTGAATGAGGGTGTATCCATTTCTTCTATTTTTATTTGACTTTACAAATAATGTTCTTCTAAAACCTTATATTTATGAGAGGCTTTATTGTTGAATATCATTATACTATGTCTCTAACTCTCTCTTTTTCTCTAATAAATTCTCTCATAATGTCTCATTGTTTTTTAGCTCCTGATATCCATATAGGCTTTGTATAAGAACCCTTATTTACCACGACCCCTTTTCTGCTAAGCTCAGACAGGAGATTGCCTATCTTTATCTTTCTTTGCTTATCATCCATCCAGTCAGGTAATTTCGTCCACAATAACTCATCCACGTCATGTCTTGTCACACTTCCATGTTCTTTGATTGCCTTTTCGATAAGATCCAAATAATATTGCTTGTCAAATGCCTTGTTCTTAGAGTAAGCAGCTTTCTGTCCGGATTTTTGGGCCACCCGGATACCGATGAAAAAATTGGGTCTCCGGCCTTCTATCAGC
The DNA here is from genome assembly GCA_903919925.1 of uncultured Bacteroidota bacterium. GTDB lineage: Bacteria > Bacteroidota > Bacteroidia > Bacteroidales > UBA12481 > UBA12481. The sequence continues at coordinate 5,530 of CAIXKO010000009.1, forward strand.
TTCTTTGATTTTAGATGCTTTTCTTCAAAAACAGTTAAGGTTTGTTTCTTTTGCACTTTATCGAGCATGATGATTTCATCGAGCGTCAGTTCATTGTTTTTAGCTAATAGCCGTGCATATTCTACATCCAGCACCTTTCCGGTGACAGTTACTTTAACTCTTTCAGGTGTCAAAATGTAATCCGGCATAGGAAAGAATCGTTCCCGCTGAAAATTGAAAATCTTTCGGATTCCACCGCCGGCGGTATCTACCATCTTCAGGTTAAACATGGCGTTGGCTAAAAACCGGTTACGATAGTTTTCCTGAGGAGCATCCTCTCTCACAACTTTTTCAACACTACCCGGGATAAAACTTCCCGGGTTTGTGAAAATTAATTGGTCTTCCTTTTCAACAGCGTTAATCCGGCCATGCTTTGTATAGTCCTGATGGGCAATACAATTATTAATAGCCTCGCGAATGGTAAAAGGCTCGTATTGATCCAACTCATCAGGGAATAAGGTTCCTTCCTTGAGATAACGGTATTTCAGGTTTCGGATCTTTGCATAAACTTTGTCGACAGTTAACAGCATTGGACAGCCCACAATCAGGTAATCCTTATCATTTCCCTTGGCATCCTTTAGCAGCCAGCGAATCTTTGCTTCAGCAGGTCCGATAAATTGCTCCGACTCATCTTTCCCCAACAGAATAATTGCCGTACGGGTGATTTGACCCTTATTAGTGATTTTGGCCTTGTTCAAAAAGGTAATAGTATCCCAGGAATCAACATCGGCTGCATATTCAGGAAATTTATTCTTGAAATTTGTTCTTGCCAGAGCGACTGCGTTTTCGTCCAGATCCTCCAAAGAAGCGTCAGGAATAATTGCAGCACTCCAATCCAATGCCGTTGCCTGAGCCCTGATTCTCTCAATTTCCTCCAAATTCAGAGGCACCAATTCTTCCCCGTCACGACCATAATAATGACCTTCAAATGCAATCGGGATTCCTTTAGGGGCAGCCGGTATTTGAAACATGACCACCCTCCCCTTAGTGAGATTAAGTTCATGAATCTCGATAAAGGTTATACGGTTGGTGGTTTTACCGGCAATTTCCCCTTTGAGATGATCCAAATCCTTTCGTCTGGACCGGAATTGGCTGCCAACAATATTATGATGGCTATTCTCTATACCAAATACCAACCAAGCTTGTGGTTTTCCCATCAGGTTGGCTTCGTTACAAAGTGCTGAAAAATACTTGCCCAGCTTTGTAAAATCGTAGTTTGCTTTTGCTTCTTTGAACTCTACTATTTCGGTTTCGCCTAGCAAATTGCGAAGTTCACTCAGAATTGTTTGGAGATCTTGCATTATTCTTAGTTCAAATGATGTAACAACTTCCTACATTTAGTTGGAAGGAGGTATCCCAATGTTAATAACAGACCTATTTATTCTTTGGCACATAAAATTATCAACAAGCACAAAAATCATGAATAGCTGACATTTGCATTCACTATCGAATCAATCTCCTCAAATAAACCGACGAAATTTTCAAACAATTCAGGTGAGTTCATTTGCCGGACAGTTCTTGAAAATTCTTTTTTCTTTTTGTCTTTAATACTAAAAATTTGATCAATTGGTGTTTTTTGAAGAACATCATTTTCAACTAGAAAACTATTTGGAAAATAATGTTCTAATTCAAAGAAATTAAATTTTTGAGCCTTATTTAGATAGTATGATTTTTCTCCGGGGATGGGCAGCAGCAACGCATAAATATTGGCATCTTTATGCTTTTTAACAATTCCATTTCTGAAGGAGATAAAAATACTTTTAGACAATCCATTATAGTTACCTAGGCCAGCATCATCATGGTCAAAGATGCCAATAACTATCTCATCATCAGCTGTCGTACTATTGGCAGATTCTAAAGCCTTAAAAACCTCCCTGGCCCCACCACTTTCATTTCCAGCAGGCTTAATACTCCAATAAGGCAATTCTCCACTAGTTAATACCATGAAAGCATGCTCAATAATTTCGGAATCAGTTTTCCCTTCTGTTATTAATTTAACTTTCTTGTCAGATTTAATCTGGTCAAATGATGTGAATCTCAATCTACCAGCAGGGGTCTTCAATAATTCTTGCGTTTGTTTATTCAATTTTCTGAAGCTTTTTTGAACCTCCTTTTTTAGTTCCTTATAATGCTCTCCATTAATAACCTGAAAAGTAATTTCAGAGATAACAGTTAGAATACTATTGTTTAATAAGGGGCTTTCAAATATTAGTTTTTCCAATTCTCCCGATTCATTGATCCTTTTGGAACTCAGGGTAAGTGCAACACTCAATGCCTTATAACCATCAAGAGTTGAAGTTGGATTTAAACGAAACTTGTCAATAATTGACGTGAAACTCATTCTAAGAGGTTCTCTCAAGGTGATTGAGTTGAAGTTTTCGTAGAAATACATCAAGTTCATCAACCATATTATCGGCAACTTAAACGACCTGAAGAAATATCCATCATCTGCAGACATTTTTAAAATAAAATCTGTGGCTTGAATATTCAATTCTAGGGCGATATCAATTGTCTGAGTTCTGATTCTATTATCAGTTTGATAGAGGGCCTGAAGAATATAACCTGCACCATTTACCCCAATAAAGAAATCATTAACATATTTTGCGGATTTTAGCTTTTGATTTATTTGGTTCAAGAACTCAGGCATGTCTTTAGATTTGCCAGCATAGAATACTGCAGAATTTTGCCAATTTATATCAAAAAAGTTTTCGATAAATAAACTTTCATCACGTCGTTGATGCTTGAATATTTCAATAGCACCATAAAATTCCATAAAGGAATCATGATTAAAGGAAACGTATTTATTGTTTTTTAGGTAAATGATGCCAGTATTCTCTATGAGATAGTAAAGTACATCCTCTAAATTGCCTTTCTTTACTGGCAATGTTTTTGATTCGAAATAAACCTTAAAGTGAAGCATGAATTCTTCCAAAGTCATTGGATTATGTTCCTTCCTTTTCAGTAATTCGAATGCATAGAGGGATAGAATTCTTTCTTTGAAAGAAATATCAATAAACTCGATTCGACTTGATACTACGGCTTTACCAAGCAGAAGAGAGTTGAAATTATCATAGATATCAGTAATGGTGGCCGGAATTTCTAAATCATTCTCTTCAAACAGGATAGAAATTAGGGATAAGGATAGAGGTGTTATTGGCAACTTATCAATGATCCGATTCTCTCTTAAGGCTTCGATAAGTTTCTCGGCTCTTGAGTGTTCGTTAACGAAGAATTTATTTACAAATTGCTGTATCTGGGCGTTGTTAAATCTTGCTATAGTATATACCGGATAATTCTTCAATTCAGTTATCATTACAGGCTTATCTGAACTTCTTGTACCAAGAATAAATTTGATATTCTTCAATTCAAATAATGAATTTAGTTTCTCCGTAATTTTCTTTTGATTTTCAATATCTAATTCATCAATGCTATCAATAAGTAAAGTGACGTTGTATTCCTTGGTTATTTCTGCCAAATCCGCCTTAAAAAATGACTTAAGTTTCTCATATATAACTTTTTCAACATCAAAGCTGGCATCAAACAAATCTACAACTGAGATAAAAACAGGAAGATTTTTTTTTTCGGATTCTTGATTCTTTTTAATTACAGTTTCTCCAATTCGTTTTAATAAGGTGGATTTACCGGTTCCGGCATCTCCAGATAAAATGATTGGCTTTTTATCGGAAATAATATTTTCAATACTAATATTCTTATTTATTGGCGTTTGTGTTTCTCTATCCTCAAATAAATGAATTATTCTGGGCTCAATAAATATGTCCAACAGTTTTTCGTATTTCTCATTAAAAATCTTAAGCTTTTTAAGCTCACATTCCATTAAAATCGAATGGTTATAGTGTTTTTCATAATCTAAGAGTTCGAGATCATCATGCTTCCAGAAATCCGGAAGGAATTTTTCAATATGTTCTATTAGGTCCTCTCTCCCTAAGAATTCCAACTTTATATCTTTGACTTCCGATTTAAAATTTTCAATAAAACCTTTTGATATATGGTAAGGTGAAACAATGAAGGCGGTAAATATGTCTAATCCCTCTTTCTCGGCATTAAACAATCTCTTGATTCTGCTCAGTTCAACATTGCCTGAAAGTTTCTCTTGAATAATGAGGAACCCATGAGTATCGCGATTCATTGGTCCATTGAATGTTGCCAATATAAGCTTACCAACTAACTTAATATCGGAGTATCCAATCTTTGAAAGCAAGCTAATCATAAGATTTGAAAAGGCCTTTTCTTCCAGCGATTCGATTTTTGATTGTTTTTGTTCTTCGTTTATCATATCCAGTTAGTTATTATACTGTTAGTTTTACAATTCCGGTTAATAATTGTTGAATCATCCCTTTCCTCTGTTGCTTTAACTTTTCCAATTTGGATTTTAATAGCTTTATTTCTTGATCAACTATCTGTAGAAATTGAGAAATTTCGGTTTGTTCATCTTTCTGAGGAAATGGCAACTTTAGATTAAAAAAATCGCTTGAATTTACATTCAGCAATCCATCACCTCTTGCGCCAGAGGTGATGACCTTTTGCAATTGACGATCAAGTCCATGTGCATAAAACCAAAACTTGTAGAATCTTGGATCAATCAATTCAGAAGGGCTAAAACAAATATAAACAAAAGGCACCAAAGCACTTGGAAATTCCTCCAATTGGTAAACACAACCCATTTGATAGGTTTTTGAATTTCCTTTATTGTATGCAAAATCCCCATTTCTTAACTGTGTATACTTTTTCAAACTTTCCCCAGCAATAATTCGATCAAACTTCTCATTCTGTAATAGTAACCCTTGTTTTGCTGAGATGGTCATTATAGAATGAATAACTTCTCCATCATTAATATCTATAATTGGGTTAAACAATTGATCGATACTCAATTGTTCCCATTCCCCGCTAAACCCCTTCAATCTCTTCTTCCCTGTTAGCAACTGCTGCATCAGCCACTTTTTGCGTAGTTCTTTTTGTGCAATGAGTTGGGTGGTTTTGGTGATGACATCATCAATAGTTCTAAGTGTTTGGGCTATGACCTGTTGTTCTTCAAATCTTGGATGCTGGATTTTGAGTTTTTTAAATAGAGGTAGTCCAATAGTTTTTATTGTTGAGCCAACTGCTTGCCTTTCGAAAAATTCCTTTTTAGACTGTAGCCAATAATACAAGTACCAGTTATCAAGTTCATTCTTACAGGTCCAGGCTATGAAATGCTGGGATACTGCCATATCAATTCCCATAACAGCACTCTTTCCAACACCGGCATCTCTTGACATTACCACAGTTCCAGCACTGTGAAGGACTGCTGAAGACTTTTTTATCCCAAGGTCAGATATCTCGATCTCAGTTTTAACAATTAGCCCATGATCCAAATGGCTGGAATCTGCCAATGAAATCCATTTAATTCCCCCATTGTAATACTCTTCAAATTCTTTATCCGGAGTATGACCGCTTCCCCTCTTTGTTAAGTTATCTAGCAAACTTACCTCCCAATCCTCCGGAATTCTCCCAAGTGGCGAGTCTTTGTATTTCGATTTATTTATCATCTAAGTGTGATGTTGAATGATTTAAGGAGTTGATCAAAGACCTTTTCCGGTTCCGTATTGCTCAGTCCCATTTCAATAAACATCCCGGGATCTGGCAGGTCTGGTGCAACTTCCCTGGCAAATGATTGTAAATCAAGCAGGATGACTTCAGGTAATTTGAATACTGTACCTGTAGGTAGCAGAACAACCAACCGGAAAATATCCGATTTATGTTTTTTAAAATGTCGGCTGTTTTCAGTTCCACCTTTAGCAATCCGTGCTCGGATTTCCAGAAAAGCCTTGGCTTTCAGACAAATCAGAGCCTCATTCTTCGCCAGCCGCAGACCATCGTGAATCTCGCTATAATCAACGAGGAAGGTGTAATACTCCTCATCCATCAGAATTGCAGAAAGACTGGACAGATCATCATCAGCCGGAATCGGAGTTAAGTGAGCGGGTTCCTCAAGATCAACAAGATCAGGCTTCCTGCAGAAAAGTTCAACCTGTTTTGGAAAGCTTTTATCTGCCGGATTGGAAAACCGATAATACTTTCTTCCATCCTCACTTTTTTCATTCCGTTCATACCCTGCCTCACCAATGAAATTCCAAAATCGTTGTACAAATTCGCGTGTTAAGGCCTCAATAATCAGGACAACATCGATATCCTTAGTTGCCCTGGGAATAAATCCTGCTTCATCCAGGGAGATATCGCAGGCCGTTCCCCCAATAATTATATAGTTATCAGGGAAATCCGAAAAATACTTTTTGAAGTTGTCCAGTCCGATTACCATACAATGCTATTTTCAACTTGTTCCAAAGCCATTTCAATTCTCTCATCCTTACTACCCAGTAATGAAAGATACAACGAAAGAGGATCCACCGCTGAACTGACATTGTTAAGGTTTTCAACCAGTTTTAAAGGGTTATATTTCCAAACTTCCAGGCAAACCCTTGCATCCGACTGGTAGATTTCATTCAATTGTCTGCCTTTTTCCATTTTATAGTATTGAATTTTGTCAACCGCAAAGAACTTCTGCCGGCTCGGATTCATATCCGAATATTCAGGTAAGGCAGATACATTTGACTGTAGCATAAATACTTGGTCAGGCTTCATATCCAAATAAACTTGCTTCAGGACCGGATTAATAAATACCTTACGATTCTGAAGATCTCTCCAAAGTTCAGATCGGGTCATTTTGAACCTGAAAAACTTTTCCCTTTCTCCAACCACATCGATAATTTCAAGTTGTTTAAGGTTTTCCGAAGCCTTGGTTAAAGCCATGGCTGAGTACTCAAGCAAATGGGCAAGGTCCTTGAGCGAATTGTTCTCAATTATGTTTCTGTTTGACTTATCCAGAATGTGATAAAGTACCACCATCTGAGCAGACGGCAGTAGTTTGGATGTTTTCTTTACGTGGTTCGGATGTTTAAACTCCTCCTTTAGATCTATAAGCAATTCCGGCAGGAACAGTTGTTTATCCGGCACAATAAAATTTATGCCTCTTTTTATCAGATATTTACGAACATAGGAAGAAAGCTCTGGTAGCACAAGAACTATAGTTTTTTTTGAAGCATTTCTGAGTAGGAGGACATGCTTTTCAGTCGCTGTTATATTGAGGGGCTCCGCGGAACGCAGTTCGGCAAATACGATTTGCTTGTCAAATAATACTCCTGATGTCAGAGCGTAAGACTCGGCTAAGTACATAGGAAGGCCACTCATCAGATGGGGAGCAACCGGTTCAAGGTTGAGGGTCAGCCCCAATACTTCCTCGATGTATTGACTCAGTTGTTTCATGGTTCAACTTTGTTAGTAAACTAGATTATCGTCAATAAACCTTATTGGTTTACTATTCAAATTTAGGTTTATCGTTTTAATAATCAAAGAACAAAATATTTATTCATTTTAAAATTTCCGTAGACCGGGACGCAATGTCGGAACGATAATACTCGTGGTTACCCGGTATCCAATAAGTGGTTTGAAAATGATTGGACACATAGTTAAAGAAATCATCCTGTTCGCTCATGACTGCGAATGGGACAAAATCCACGGCCAGCAATAAGATATCACCCACCGGTTTTAAATGGTTCAGTTTGAGGAGTTTCCGGTTTTCAGGAAACTCCAGATGCAGATCGGAAGCGTATTGAATCTGCATTATACTCCTAATTCTTTTAAATATTCGTTCATTTTTGCCTGCACAATTTTCAATTCTGTTTCCAGCTTGTCGATTTCCTGTTGGACAGCTGCAATATCCACCTCTGCTTCCTCCTCAAAAGTGTCGACATATCGTGGAATATTCAGATTGAAGTCATTCTCCTTGATCTCATCGAATGTGGCTACAAAACTAAATTTATCGGCTACTACGCCGGGTTGGTATTTTCCGGCATTAAACTGGCGGTAAGTATCAACAATCAGGTTGATATCGGCCGCGCGAAGCTTATTCTGGTTTTTTGCACTTTCGAAATGCTGACTGGCATCAATAAATAGAACATTACTATTGCTGCCTTTCCCCTTGTTAAATACCAGAATAGCTGCCGGGATTCCTGTTCCGAAGAACAGGTTTGCAGGTAATCCGATTACCGCTTCCAATAGGTTTTCTTCAATGGTTTTCTGGCGAATCTTACCCTCACTGGCACCACGGAACAGTACCCCGTGCGGGACTACCACTCCCACTTTCCCTTTGCCTTCGTAGGTTGTTTCGATCATGTGACTGATAAAAGCCCAATCGCCCTTGCTTTTTGGTGGAACCCCGCGCCAGAAACGATTGTATTTATCAGTCTCGGGATCGAAGCTGTCGCTGGCCTTGTTTTCTTCCTTATCATCGACTTTACCCCATTTGTCAAGTGAAAACGGAGGATTGGCGACAACTGTATCAAAACGCATCAGGGCATCACCTTCCTTAAGTTTCGGGTTTCGGATTGTATCGCCCCAGCGGATGGTTGAATTGTCGAAACCGTGTAGAAACATGTTCATTACAGCCAAAGCCCAGGTACTGCCGTTGGCCTCTTGTCCGTACAGTGAGAAATTGTCGGAGCCCACTTCTTCACCTGCTTTTATCAGTAAGGAAGCAGAGCCGCAGGTGGGATCGCATATCCGTGAACCCGGTCCTGATTTAGTTAATTTTGCCACCAGGGTCGACACTTCTTTTGGAGTAAAGAATTCACCGGCTTTTTTCCCCGCATCGCTGGCGAAATTCTCAATCAGAAACATATAGGCGCCGCCGATAATGTCGTTCCCATCCAGATGAGATGGCCGGAGATTCAGTTCTTCCTTATTGAAGTCGAGCAAAAGGTTTTTCAGCCGGTTATTTTTATCCCTGGGTTCACCTAATTTGCTACTATTAAAGTCGATGTTCTGAAATATTCCAGCTCCATCCTCACTGTAAAGCTTTTCGCGGTTTGCCTCTTCGAGATCGTTTAGTGCAATACTGATCAACTCCCCGATATTTACTTCGTTCCGACGTTCGAAAAGATAATTAAAATGACTCGTTAAGGGTACCACAAACCTCTCGTGCTGCATGGCACGGTCGGCCCTTTCCTCATCTCCATTGTATTTCTTGAGATAAACTTCCTTCTTATCATCATGAACATCGCTGAGGTACTTAACAAACAGCATGGTCAGCACATAATCTTTATAAACGCTGGGGTCAATACTTCCGCGAAAAGTATCGCAGGCTTTCCAAACCGCATCATTGATGTCTTTTTGGGTAACTTTGTGGGTCATATTATTTAATAGCTTTTATAGTCAGGTATTGGATTTGCTGATCACGAAAATCCTCGATCTGTTTTTTTAATAACTTTTCTTTGGTGCGCAACCTGGAAATTTCCAGGACGGCATTTTGTGTTTTACTATCAGGGATAAGAACTTCTAATTCCTCAAGGACCGGCTTAGCAATCGAGACTATTGAAGATCCGATTGCCTGGGATTTTATCAACTGAAGGGTAATTGGATGGTTCAGGTACCATGCAAGGTATTCCGGAAGAATATTATTATTTCGAATTCGTATCAAAAAAAACGAGGTTGAAGCAACACAAGGTAAATTTTGAATTTCGTAAATTGTTGCAAAATTTCGTGTACCTTTAGCAGCGAAGAGCACATCTCCAGGTTGGAGCAGGTGCCGTTCCATCGATTCAGTTCTAATCAATTCCGGATGAATATCGCCTATTATCAGTCCATTAAAATCAAAATGCTTAGCTTGCAGAAACCCAACATCTCCTTGAGGAACAGTTCTGGCAAAAAGTCCGGTTTGAATACCTGCAATATTTTTTAACTTTTCTTTCAAATAAATTACCTTGTAATGATCGTACAAATGTGATCAACATTTTTGTCATATCCAAGCAAATTTGAATTTATTTTTAAGTAGCACTACTACTAATCCTGTAAATGGTTCTACCCACTTCAGTATATACCTCAAGATTAATAAGCTGCTTTTAAAGCAAGAATAATTGAACTGCTGAACTCTACCATTTGTACATCGGCAAAGGTTTCAGCGGGTGCCGGATCAGATTTTTGAGGAAAAACTTTAGCAGATTATAATGAAAGCCTTTGTTTGGAAACTTCTTCTTCATCAATTTAATGTAGTTGCTCTTCCTTCCCAGGCGAATTAGACCCCAGCTTAAATCAACCAGATCCGCCTGCCGGAATACCTCAGCCAGTTCAGATGTTTTTATCACCGATAACCGGTGGTGTTCGTTTATGGTTATTTCAATTTCCGCCCTGCTGGTGGAATCTATTTCCTTATCGGTACAATATTTTCTGGCCAGAGCGATCGATGGTGCGAGATAATCAAAGGTATTGCCGGTCCAGATTCCAATATCATGAAAGGCTGCCGCGATGGCCAGGTTACGGATATCGATTTCAGAATTTATATTGATTACGGCAAAATGGTAAACCCGGTAAACATGATTATGATACTGATCAAATGATGATCCTAAATCATCTCTGTATGTACCTAGTATAGTATCGATTATATAAATCTCTGCATTTATCATATTGGAGTGTCCCATCTGGTTCAATCTGTTAAACCTTAATCGAAATATGGGAGTATTCACCAGCTATTTTCATAGTAATTTCAAAAGTAAATATTTCCAGGCTCCATATTTAAAAATCATAAAATTCTAATAAACGATGCCTTCAATATCCCTGATTAGCTGATTGTAAAATACCGGTTTGATAGAATCAGAGAAAAAGGTGCCCATATTTTCAAATGCTACCAAAGTGATTTTCTGTGCCGGATTGTAAAGCGTAATGGCGCCTGATCCAACATGGTTGCAAAAATGCCCGTACCAGATTTCGCCACTGACATTTACCCTCATCAACCCCATTCCGTATCCGGTGATTCCGTGTTTTTGCTGCTCCTCCACGGTAACATCCGCAAAGTTGGTCATCAGCGATAATGAAGCAGCCGAAACCAGCGTGCCATCTGTCATTGCCTGTATGAACCTCTTCATATCGTTGGCCGTAGTCACGATACCGTCCGTTCCCTTCAGTCCGCTGGTCAGATTTATCTGCCAATCGGAGTTGTTCTCGATTTTGCCGTCACCGAAACGGTCCCAATAACTGTCGGCCAATCCGGGAGGCGCATCGGCTGAAGAATTCATAAAAACGGACTCCTTCAAATCCAACGCCTTAAAAATCCTTGTTTTTATAGCATTCCCATAGTCGCCTTCAAAATGGTTGACCACCAATGACAGCCGGGCAAAGTTTGCATCGGAATAGTAAAAATCGGTACCGGGCTGTGAAAGCTTCTTTTTTCCATAAACGTATTTCAGGAGGGTTTCAATGGAATACGATTCTTTTGATTGGTTAAAAAGGTCCAACATGAAATCGGTTTCAAATAAATCAGGAATACCTGAGCGGTGCTGGAGAAGATTCTTAATGGTTACCAGGTTTCCGTTGGGGATCTGGTTGAGGATATCTTCGGAAACCAGCCCTGTCAACCGATCATCTGCATTAAATTTACCTTCCTCAATTAATTGCATGATTACTACGGAAAGATAGGTTTTGAAAATGCTCGCCGTGTGGTGGTAATGGCAAGGGGTCATTTTAATTTTATTCTCGATATCCGCATACCCTGATGAACCCATCCAGAGGCTGTTAGCCTGATCATCCACCAAAACGGTAAGACCTGCAAAACCATTTTTAGCATAGGAATCCAACAATTCCTGATAGCGGCTGTTCTTTGGATGATCCTGAAAACTCATGTTGCAGTTCAGCTTGTTATCGGGGTTAGGATAATCTTTGACACACGACATGAATATTAGGATAGGAAGCAACATAATGAATGAAATGATTTTATTTTTCATGTTTCTTGATTTTTAAGGATAAGCCAATTTGAGTGAAAGAATGAGGCATAATCGTAAAACTTTTGACTGCGAAATAGGGCGATTGAATGAAAATCGAGTTCTTCAGAAAAACAGATAAGGGGTATTTGCCTTTTTTGGAGAAATCATAGCCAAGGCTCATTCCATTAATCAGGGCCATACCTCCGGTACCTTTATCTTTGGTTGAATCGTATTCTCCGGTTGCAGAGTTGTACTGATAAATAGCCCTGGGATGGCTCTGGCTCACGATTCCCAAACCCAGACTGATATCAGCGAACAGGCCGGTTTGGTGGGTAAACCGGTAACCAAATTCGGTGCCTAAAATCGCCTTGTTACCGATTTCTTCACTACTTGAGTAACTGATCCCGGCGGTTTGGAAAAGCCGGTGTTTTGGGTTTTTATTGTAGCGGAATTCCGTACCGATTGCAAAAGCCGGTCGAAAAGCGCTAGACAGGTTCTGGTAAGGAAATCCTACCGATTGATTTCCGAAAAGTATCCTGACCGGTAATCTGGAGTAAACCGCGTTTCCTGGATTCGATTGTGCTGCAACCAGGAGTGGGATAGCAGCAAAGAGGAAAGTAAAAAGTTTTTTGTATTGCATAATCTGTTATTTTGACCATGCAAATATTCACTTCCCGCATCAGGGAAAAGTTACCCTAAGATAAATAATCACCGCCTGCCTATTTTACTTCTTATCCTGCTTAAACTTTGAGTGGTAATTCCGAGATACGACGCAATGTGCTTTTGGGGAGTTCTTTGTATCAGGTTTGGTTGTTTCTCCAGCAAATCAATAAATCGTTGCTCCGCAGTTTTTAACAGAAGGTCGATCTGCTGTTGTTTCTTTTCCACGTATGACCATTCTGCGGAGAACAGGAATATCATGGACCCAATTGGGGTTTCTTTCAGTATCCGGATATTATCACGCGATATACGGAGCATCTCGGAGTTTTCAAGTGCCATGGTTTCCAGCGGTGATGGCTGCAGGGTAATCAATGACATATAGTCACCAAAAAAAGCTTCCTCATACATCAAATCGAGGCAAACGTAATTGTTTCCCTTCCAGATAAATACCCCACCGCTGCCCGATAAAATAAAATAGCCGTATTTCTCAGGCAATCCGTAAGGTTCAATGACCTCGTTCTTTTTGAAATTCACCAGATCGCATAATTCAGCAAAGTTCTTCCATGCTTCAAGCGGAGCTTCCGGATATTTGCCAAATGATGCCTTTAGCCGATGCTCAATCATATTACAATTACTCAAGTTTCGCAGGTCCAAACCTGCCTAAATAGTTAATAAAAATGTTAAAAAAAGTAGCATGTATTTTTGTTTATTCCGCTAATATTCAACATATTAGTGGTACTTATAACAAACTAAAAACATGCTACGGAATA
>CAIXKO010000010.1 GCA_903919925.1 uncultured Bacteroidota bacterium
CAGGGGAGCATTGGACAAGATTGCCTTCTGCAGACTGGAAAGCTCCACAATTTCCAGGGTGCGCTCCTCAACCCTTCTTTCGAGATTCAGATTCGCAAGGTTTAATTGTTCAAGAGATTCCTTGAGTGCAACCTCGGCAATCTTTCGCTCAGTAATGTCTCGTAGGATCCCGGTAACTTTTACAGGATTTCCGGATTCATCAAACGTGAGAGCCGAAGAAATCGCAACCGGAATGACTGAGCCATCTCTATTTCTCAACTGCAATTCATAATCATTTACCTTTTTGTTATTGAACAGCTTTGAAAAATAGGTGTCACGTTCTCCGGGATATGCATAAATACCAATCAATGACTGACCCATCATTTCTTTGCGGGTGTACTGGCCCTTAGTAATTTTCTCAATGGAAGGACTTACCTCGAGTAATGTACCATTCAAAGAAGCCTCGAAATACACTTCCTCTACCGTTTCGAATATGCTCCGATATTTTGCTTCGCTTTCAAGCAATGCCATTTCCGTGAGTTTCCGCTCAGAAATATCGAAGCAATGGCCGATATAACCCAGGAACTCTCCCCTGCTGTTATAATTGGGAGTGCCAAGGTCAAGCAGCCACCGGTATTCTCCACTATAATGCCGCAACCGGTATTCCATCGAGAAGGGTTGCCGGTTGTCGAAGGCTTTAATATAGGTTTCCAGACATCTTTGCATATCATCCTGATGCACACCTTCAGCCCATCCGTTGCCCAACTCCAGTTCCAGGGTACGTCCGGTAAAGCTCAGCCAGATGTCATTAAAATAATTGCAAAGTTTGTCCGTACCCGAGGTCCAGATCAAGGCAGAACCGGAATTTGCCAGGTTTCTGTACTGAAATTCGCTTTCCTGGATTTGTAATTCGGCTTTCTTGCGATCGGTAATGTCAATATTACTGCCCCGAATACCAATAAAACTGCCGGCATCAGTGAATACCTGCTGACACACATGTTCAATATGCCTGATTTCTCCGGCTTTATCGACAATTCGAAAAAAGTGCCGTCCATGACCTTTTCCGGTTTTAGAATCGCTGTGATGTTGGGAATAGTCCTGCCAGTCGTCAGGATGAATAATCTTGCGCAGCAGGTCCGGGTCTTGCATAAACTCATCGGCAGCATACCCGGTGATTCTCTTGCAGGAAGGTGAATGATGAATCCATTGGCCATCCGCTCCTTCCCAAAATTCCCAGTTATAGGCATTATCAGCAACGATCCTGAACTTTTCCGCTGAAAGTCTGATTGATTCCTCAACAATTTTTCGAGTGTGAATATCTGAGTGGGTACCTACCATGCGGGATGGTTTTCCATCATGAGTCCATTCTAAGACTTTGCCTCTGTCCAGTATCCACTTCCAGGTACCATCCTTGCATAGCATCCGGTACTCGGAAACATAATCAGGGGTTTCTGCCTTTAAATGCTTTTCGGTACTCAAGAGGACCGATTGAAGGTCATCCGGATGAACCCTTTTCTGCCATTCACTTATATCATTCCCCAATTCATCATGACAAAATCCGAGCATCTCTTTCCATCGGTTCGAAAAGAATAATTCATCAGACAGGATATTCCAGTCCCAGATTCCATCGCTGCCTCCTTCGATGGCAAACTGCCACCGGTCCTCTATTTTTTTGAGAGATTGTTCTATCTTTCTTTTTTCCAGAATTTTATGAAGCTCATCAGCAATAGCCTGAATTTGAATTAAATCCAGATCAGAATAATCCGATCCTTTATTGCCCACGCCAAAAATCAGGTGAACCTGATTATCGCTGACAACCGGCGCACTTAAAAAGCGTTCGATGGAAACATGTCCATCAGGTAAACCTTTTTTATTCTGAGACTGCGAATAGTCATTGTAAACTACTGCTTTCTTTTGACGGATACAATCGGCCCAGTTTCCGGCTTTATCTAATGGATAATGATCGTCATAAACAGTCGTACAGTGTTTCTTCGCCGCTTCACTCCAGGTTGTCAGTATGATTTCTTGCTGGTTGTCACTAACCTGGTGGAAAAATCCAATGGAGCTGTCGGTTATCTTTACGGCAATCTCCAATGCACTGTCGTAGAGCTCCTTATCGGTCAATCCTGGGGCTTTGGCAAATAAATCGAGCAGTAATGAGTTGCGCTCGGCCTCCTTTTGAATCCCGATCTCTCTGATTTTCCGATCTGTTATGTCCCTTGCATTTCCCTCAATAGCGTAAGGTTCATTATTTTCATCGAAAAATAGAATATTCCGCTGTTCGGTCCAGATGACCTGGCCATCCTTCCGAATCCATCTTAATTCAAGGGGCTCTCCCGAACTGAATTGGGTTGTATTGTCGAGCAATACCCGGTCATCGGGATGGACTAGTTTAAAGCCAAGTTGTGGATCGTTATAATGATCCTGAGGAGTATACCCTGTAATTACTGTAGCAGAAGGGCTTACATAATCAAATTTAAGTTCTGGCTTCAATAAAAGCCGGTAAACAATGAAGGTTGAACTTTCTGATAGTTGGCGAAACTTAACCTCGCTCTGGCCCAAAGCAATTTCCGAATGTGTTTGGTCGGTGACGTCGACGGCGGTTATCAGGTACTGCTGACCGTCTTCACCAAGGTTCCCCGTTAAATGCAGGTAAATAGGGTCTTCCAGATTAGTTCCACAGGCAGCCTTACAGTTTTGAGTTGTATTTTTTTCTGAGATATTTTTAAGAAAATCAGCAAAAGTTTCTCTTGTATCCACAGTCAGATAAAGCGCAAGTTTTCTTTGAATCAATCCCCTTCGTTCCTTTCTGAGCATACTTGCGCCCGCAAGGTTTATTTCCAGGATTTTTCCATCCAATGATAAGGTAAAATAGCCGCTAGGGGCGAAATCAAAGAGGTTGGAATACTTTTCTCTGGCGATTTCTTCCTGGTGCTTCGAATGAATCAGTTCTTCGTTCTGAAGCTCAAGCTCTACCTGATGGACCTTCAGTTCATGAATAAGCTTCAGCAAATCGGCTTCAGAAACGGGGACATGGGCAATTTTGTCACCATGCAACTTCAGTTCCTGTTCCGCCTTCTGGCGCAATGGCGCAGTATTTTGCGATCTGGAGTTTTGCTTTTTCATCTGGATCTGACCTAAATGAAAGATTGGATAATATTTACTGTTTGCAGCTCCTCATTCAGGCTTTGCATCTCCTCGCGGGTGCTTTGCAATTCTTCATTTGCTCGCTGGAAAGCAAGCGCCAGCTCCTGTTCACGGAAAGACATGTTTCCTTTTCCTGATTTTTCTTTTTTTCCTGCAGACCTCGGGACATCTGCAATATCCGTAAATACGATCATGGTTACACTTTTTTCCATAATTGCCTTTAAATCCATGCAGGTTATACTCCCTAAAATGATTGCATTCGGTTCAAATTAGAATACGAAGAAAAAAAAGAAATGGTACCCGACGTCAGTTTTTTAATCAGGTCAAATCGCCTTTTACAGTTAAATATCAACCTGTTATATAAAATAAAACAGCACAAAAATAGCTACTTATTATCAAAGGTATTGATAACAAGTATAAATTCCAGTTTCGTTCGTCAAAAAGAACCGCTTCCTAGCTATTTCGCGATTTCCTGCCGGGTTACAATCGGAACATAACCCACTTCCATGCCTTTTGGCGGGGTGACTAACAGTGCAGGATCAATTTCCGCGAGTTTCCCAATCAGGGGAGCAGGAAGATATTCACGCTCCTTTGTCCAATAGCGGTGGAGAAGTTCAACCCGTCTTTGCATCTACTCCCTTTCAGGCGCCACAGCTATCCACTTGCCTTTATCGTCATTCCCGGTTTTTACCAGTTTGGAATATTCCGGAATGGTTACCACCGTTCGTCCGTTAATCTCTCTTTTTGTAATCAGATCGCCCGACCAGCGAACCCGTAAGGTTGCCGAATCGGTAACATTCGGATCCATATAGGAGGTAATATTCATCAGGGCGCTTTTATCCTTGGGTATATGATCTCCATAGAAACTCCAATTTGATCTGACCGCCTTTTTAATTTTCTGCATCGCAGCAGCGTTTACATCAATGACACCGCTAGCCGGGGGACCGCCCTTGAACCAGGCATCAACAGCGTCCCAAAGAGCCGACTTTTTATAAACCATCAGACGATGCAACAAATCTGAATTGCCATCAGGACCTGCCGGATATTGGGTTGGTGCCATGCGCGAGTAAATCTGAGCCTTTGAGTCGGTGGCTTCGGCAGAATAGATATGCTGCGTTTTCATCTGAAAAGCCTTATTCGCATCCGACGGTCGCTGATCCAGAAACAGACCGTTCAGCCGAGCCCGCCTTCGACGTCCGTATATACTTTCTCGACCGGCAGCGGCTTGTCGTTCCGTGGAAACATCCAGGTTCCGAACAAGCCCGATTGGAATTGCCTTCCGGGATACTCCCTGATTAAAGGAAAGGCCGCAACATACATCGAGTAGCCGGCATTATACGTGGTATCCACTTTTTCCACCTTGGTAATCATATATCCGCCAACATTGCCCTCCTTTATGGTGCCCTTTTTAACAGCTTCCTGTGCAAAAACGACTTCAGCTATCAGTGTGAAAAGGACAAATGAGACGATTGATTTTAGAATGATTTTGTTGTTCATATGTATTGTTTTTCAGTTTTCATGATCTTTTGAATAAGAGTCGACCAATGTAATAAGCCAAAACAACCACGCATACCAGCAGGGTGATGATGATTACCGGAAATTCCCCGTCAAATCCAGAGGGGGAAAGATGGCTCAGTAAAATACCCAGGTATGCCCAGATCAACACAAAACCATAAGCTGGTTTTCTGTCTTTCCGCATTCGCATGATTCCTATACCGGCACCAACGAGGAGAATCAAACTTGTCCAGATAAAATCAGGTATGCCAAAAGCCCCCCAGTCCAGACTAACCAAAAACACGGTAATATTTGCAATTGTGGCTACTGTGATCCATCCAAAATACACGCTGAAGGGCAAGGAGATCCATACTTTCTCCCATTTTGATAGTTGAGCGGAGCGCAGGACGTCCGCTATTCGGATGAGGAAGAAGAGCAATACAAGCATCAAGATGACAGAAATACCGATGAAGTCATGATGCCAGGTAAAGATCCAGGCGATATTGGATATGGATGTGAGAGCAAATAGCAAATTAACCTTTTGCAAAAGAAGCTCCTTCTTTTGCGCACCTTCTCTGGCAAAGGCTATGAACTGATAGATCACAAACCCCGCCAGGAGTATATAAATAAGCCCCCAGATCGAGAAAGTCAGTCCGGCAGGAGTAAAAAGATTGGGATGTGCATCTGAAACTTGTCCTGTGGTTTGGTTGTTGATCGGCAAACTGTTGGCCAAAAAGTTCACGATCACCATGGCAATGTAAAGTAACCCTGCAATAGATCTGATTATAACACTTTTCGCATTCATTTGATATTTTTTTGATATAATCTACTTTGAACAAATAATGTCTATTCCAATGATTCACTGGTAGGCAGAGAAACTTCACCCATCATTATTTACGACCCAAATTCACCATGACAGACTGTACGAGACTCACCGGCCCCAGCAGCCCAGCCGATTTCCCATTCACAAAAACCTCCGCCACTTCCCTAACATCACCCAGATCGATCCCATTATCCGCCCGGTCGGATGATAAAACCAGATATTCGGCAGGCTGGGAGCGATCCGTCCCAATCAATATCCGGCCGGTCAGCCAGGAGGGAACCTGAGAGCCTGCCAGATGAATCATCGTGGGAGCCAGGTCTTCAAAACTCACCAGCTCACCGGTCACCATACCACCAGCTCCCCAGGGCGATAAGTTTTTGTACATTTCAGGGAACCAGACAATAAACGGTACCCGGTGACCCAGGTTGATGCCGTTGGTTTTTCCCCGGGGAATTCCTTCGCCATGATC
>CAIXKO010000011.1 GCA_903919925.1 uncultured Bacteroidota bacterium
CACCAAGGTCTTAGCGGGCTCGATACTTTGCGTTCCTACGCCCTCAACTCGGTACAAACCATAACTTATCTGCCAAAAAGCAAAGCAGCATGGGACAAAGTACCGGAGCAGAAATGGTGATTTACTTCAAAATTGACACGGACCCAACGCCTTCAGTGCTCATAACAAAAAAAGCGACTACCCTTTTCTCCTTCAACCCTTCAACCTATCAACCTATCAACCTATCAACCTATCAACCTATCAACCTATCAACCTATCAACCTATCAACCTATCAACCTAACAACCTATCAACCCTTCAACCTATCAACCTATCACCCTATCACCCCCTCAACCAACCAACTAACCAACTAACCATTATAACCAACCACCTCTATGTCACTTCTACTTGGCCTTGATATTGGCTCATCATCGGTAAAAGCTTCGCTGGTTGAAGCTGACACCGGGCTTGTGGCAGCTACTGCCCAGTCGCCCGATTGTGAAATGCGGATTTTTGCTCCCCAGCCAGGCTGGGCCGAGCAGGATCCTGATCACTGGTGGCATCATGTGGTTGAATGCATGAGGATCTTGAAAACAAAAGAAGTTGATCTGAATGATATTAAAGCCGTCGGGATATCGTACCAAATGCATGGGCTTGTTGGAGTCGACAAATATGGAAAACCTGTTCGGCCGGCAATTATTTGGTGCGACAGCCGCGCTTCGGCTTTGGGCCAGGCTGCTTTTGATGCGCTGGGCCCGGCTTTCTGCATGAGCCATCTCCTGAATAGCCCCGGGAATTTTACGGCTTCAAAGCTAGCCTGGGTAAAGGAAAATGAACCAGCCGTTTATGGCCAGATTGATAAAATCATGCTTCCGGGTGATTACATCGCCATGAAACTTACGGGAGTGATTGCCACTACAAAAACAGGCTTATCTGAAGGTATTTTATGGGATTTCGCAGAGGAAAGACCTTCGAACGAACTCATGAGCCAAATGGGTTTCTCGCCTGGCATTTTCCCGGAATTGGTTCCTGGCTTTGGTATTCAGGGAACGGTAACCCGGCATGCATCGAGACTTACGGGAATACCAGCCGGAATTCCGGTTAGCTACCGGGCTGGCGATCAGCCTAATAATGCTCTTAGCTTAAATGTATTGGAACCTGGAGAACTCGCAGCAACAGCTGGAACCTCCGGGGTGATCTATGGCATTCTTGACAAAATAAATTATGATCCTCTTTCACGCGTAAACGTTTTTGCCCATGTCAATCATGGCGCTCCGGAAACCAGGCTGGGTGTGCTTCTATGTATAAATGGCACTGGTATCCTGTACTCATGGATCAAGAAATTACTGGAAGGCACCGGTCTTGGCTATGATGCTTTAAACAGGATCGCCGACGATGCAGAACCGGGCTCCGGCGGACTTATGGTTTATCCATTTGGAAACGGAGTAGAGCGCATCCATCAAAACCGACCGTTTGGGGGACAAATACTGAACCTCGATCTGAACCGCCATTCCAGATCACATCTGGTAAGAGCCGCACAGGAAGGAATCGTATTTGCGCTGAACTTTGGGTTTGAAGCCATGAAGGAAATGGGAGTGCGAACTGAGACCGTAAGGGCCGGTTATGCAAATCTTTTTCTAAGCCGTGTTTTCAGGCAAATTTTCAGTGATGTTACGGGCACCACCGTAGAACTCTTTGATACTGATGGCGCTACCGGGGCGGCACGTGGCGCCGGAATAGGCTGCGGGATTTATTCCTCGCCAGCCGAGGCATTCCGGAACCTTCGGATACTCGAAAACATAACACCTGATCCCGAAAGACAAAAGATTTACCAAAATCTTTACCAAACCTGGAAAACCAGGATGATTCAGGAACTTAGCTGCACCGGACATTAGATCCGGTGCGGTGGGTTTTTAGTCGACGTAATAATAGTATTGTATGTGCAATTTTTAATTTAATAATCTCTTAGCATGGAATTTTTTCCCGACATCGAACCGATCCGGTATGAAGGTCCGGATAGTGATAATCACTTATCATTCAGATATTACGATGAGAATTTAGTTATTGCCGATAAGACAATGAAGGAGCATTTCCGGTTTGCAATGGCTTACTGGCACAGCATGTGCAATGCCGGTGGTGATCCGTTTGGGCCCGGTACCCGGATTTTTCCGTGGGCCGTTTCATCCGATCCGATGGAGAATGCCAAGGCCAGGTTGGATGCAGCATTCGAGTTTATGACGAAAATGAGTATTCCGTTTTATTGTTTTCATGATCGTGACATGGCCCCCGAGGGTAATTCGGTAAAAGAGTCGGAGAAAAATCTAAAAACCTTGGTAGATCTTGCTTTGCGCAAGCAGGCTGATACTGGAATTAAGCTTTTGTGGGGTACGGCCAATCTGTTTTCAAACCCGCGTTACATGAATGGTGCCGCAACCAATCCCGATTTTAGTGTGGTATGCCAGGCTGGTGCACAAGTAAAAGCGGCAATTGAAGCCACCGTAGCACTGGGCGGCGATAGTTATGTATTCTGGGGAGGACGCGAAGGCTATTCCTATCTGTTTAACACCAACACAGCTAAGGAGTTGGAGCACATGGGAAGGTTCCTTAAGATGGCACGTGATTATGGTAGGAAGATCGGTTTTACCGGCAATTACCTGATCGAGCCCAAACCCATGGAACCATCATTGCATCAGTACGATTTTGATGCCTCCACCGTTATCGGTTTTCTGCACAAACATGGTCTGGAAAAAGATTTCAAACTAAATATCGAATCCAATCATGCTACCCTGGCGGGTCATAGTTTTGCCCATGAGCTCCGCTTTGCAGCAGATGCCGGAATGCTTGGCGGTATCGATGCCAACTACGGTGAGCCGATGAACGGATGGGATACCGACAATTTTCCAACCAACCTGTATGAAGCCATCGAAGCTATGATCGTAGTTCTTGAGTCAGGCGGTCTGGGAAAAGGAGGGTTTAATTTTGATGCCAAGCTCCGCAGGAATTCAACGGATCTCGAAGACCTTTTTATTGCCCACATCGCTGGGATGGACACCTTTGCAAGGGGATTAATTATTGCCGACAAGCTGGTTAATGAAAAGCGCGTGATCGATTTCCGCGATAACCGGTACCTGTCATTCCATGAGCCCGATGCCATGAAATTTGAAAAAGGGGAATTGACCATCGAGGATCTTCATGCGCTGGCTTTAGAAAAAGGGGAACCTGAACTTCAATCGGGTAAACAGGAATTAATTGAATCCATTATTAATAATGCAATATGATAATCAGATCAGTTAAGCTGTTAGGGACTTTGCTGGTTTGCGGAATAGTTTTTTCGGGTCCGGCAACAGCACAATATGGCGGTCGCGGAGGTATTAAATGGGCTGATGATACGCATTATCTCGAAATGCAAAAGGATAATACCGGAAAAGAGGTTAACATGCTGGTTGACGTCCTCACCGGAAAGACGAAACCTTATGCGGTTAAAACAGAGACTGCCGTTGCACCAGGAATTAGTGTCATCGTAAAGGATGGCGAGTTATTTTATTCCGATGGATCGTCAGCACCAGCCCGGCAAATCACGGCCAATCCGGGGAAAGAGGTAAATCCGCGTCTTTCGCCCGATCAGAAATGTGTGGCATTTACACGCGATAACGATCTTTTCATTATTGATCTGACCACCAATCTCGAGCGTAGGTTGACCATGGATGGCACCAAGCTGATATACAATGGTTTTGCGTCATGGGTTTATTTCGAGGAGATCCTGGGTCGTCCATCGCAATATTGCGCTTTCTGGTGGTCACCGGATAGCAAAAAACTTGCTTTTTTACGTTTTGATGACACGGAGGTTCCCTTATTTATATTGATGAGGGGCGATAGTTTGCACGGAGCACCGGAATATACCCGATATCCGAAAGCCGGAGATCCAAATCCGAAGGTTAAGCTTGGCATAGCTGATCTTATGACCGGGAAAATTGCCTGGGCAAAATTCGATTATAATGTTGATCAGTACATTGCCTGGCCATCGTGGAAACCTGATTCCAAAGAGATGATGATTCAGGTACTTAACCGCGATCAGAACCACATGCAGTTCTTTATGGTAACTCCGGAAACCGGCGATCTCAGGAAAATTTATGACGAGGAGCGTACCACCTGGGTCGACTTTTTCGAGGATATCCATGTACTGAAAAATGGTACCGGGTTTATTATGAACAGTTACCGGAACGATTGGCATAATCTCTATTATCACGATTGGAACGGAAAAATGCTTGCTCACCTCACTAATGTCAAATGGCGGGTAAGCGGCATCACCAAAGTGGATGAGGAAAAAGGAATCGTTTATTTTACCGGACGTCCCGAGTCTACAGAAAACCACACGTTCAGCGTAAAACTGGACGGAACCGGATTAACCCAACTTACAGAGGGAGCCGGCTCGCATTACATCAGCCTATCGCCAGGTGGATCGTATCTGATTGATAACTGGACCAGCGTAACCAATCCCGGCCGCAAAGAATTACGCGACAAAAACGGCAAATTGGTGAGACTGCTCAATGAAACAAAATCTGATTTCGATCCGGCAAAACACCAGCGTGCTGAATATGTGCGGATACCCAGTACGGATGGTTTCCAACTCCCTGCTGTTATTATTTATCCGGTTAATTTTAATCCGGCTGAAAAATATCCGGTCATCTTTACCATTTATGGTGGCCCGGATGCAGGCGGAGTGTCCAACTCGTTTGCAGGCAACAATCCATCGTGGTTTGCTAAAAACGGCATTATAACGATAAATGTCGATCATCGCGCATCCGGTCAGTTTGGAAAAAAGGGAATCGACTACATGTGGCGCAATCTGGGAAAATATGAAATGATTGATTATGAGGAAGCTGTTAAATGGCTGCGGACCAAGCCCTACGTTGATGCAACCCGAATGGGAATCACAGGAGGATCATACGGTGGTTACACTACCTGTTTAGCATTAACCGCAGGTGCGGATTATTGGACCCATGGCATGGCTTTATTCAGCGTAACCGATTGGGGCTTATATGATAACGTGTACACTGAGCGGTTTATGGATACCCCAAAGCAGAACCCGGAAGGATACAAAAATGGTACTGCCATGAATTTTGCCGGGAACCTTAAAGGGAAACTATATATTGTTCATGGTGAAATGGACGATAACGTTCATATGCAGAATAGTCTCCAACTGATCAGTAAGTTACAGGATCTCAACAAGGAATTCCAATTTATGGTATACCCCAACGGCCGTCATGGCTGGGGCGGCCCCAAAGCGATTCATTTGAGGGATTTGCAAAATAAATTCTGGCTGAAAGAATTTTTCGGTCAGTAGGGGTTGAAGATTTTCAACCCTCTTCCTGATTTTG
Source organism: uncultured Bacteroidota bacterium (assembly GCA_903919925.1). GTDB lineage: Bacteria > Bacteroidota > Bacteroidia > Bacteroidales > UBA12481 > UBA12481. Next base: position 5,357 of record CAIXKO010000011.1, read on the forward strand.
CCCTGTTGGGGTTGAAGATTTTCAACCCTCTCCCTGATTTTGCCCTGTTGGGGTTGAAGATTTTCAACCCCAACAGGGTTTTTTATTGCAATTGAAGGGTTAAACTAACCAGTATTGTTATTATAAAAACAGTGCGATTGAAAAATATCAGGTATTTTATGCCATTTATCATTGCTTGATATAGCCGGGAACAGTAGTTTTGCTGTGAATCAAATCACATAAATATGAGTCGCCGCTTACTTATCCGTGATGTCACAATGCGTGATGGCCAGCAATCTCTATTTGCAACCAGGATGAACCAGCATCAGGTTGATCGCCTATTGCCATTATACAAAGATGCAAGGTTTTATGCATTGGAAGTATGGGGTGGCGCGGTTCCTGACTCCATTATGCGTTTCCTGAACGAGGACCCCTGGGTGCGGCTTGAAAAAATCAGGAAAGTAATTGGAACATCGTCCCACCTGACTGCCCTATCGCGCGGCCGTAATCTTTTTGGATATAATCCTTACCCAGAATCGGTGATCGAAGGGTTTAACCGCAATGCTATCCAATCCGGAATATCCATTATGAGGGTTTTTGATGCGCTCAACGATACGCGTAATATCAGCAGCACAATTAAATACGTAAAAGAAAGTGGTGGATTGGCAGATTGTGTGGTTTGTTACACGGTAGATCCTAAAATTAAGCGGAAGGAAAGAATTCAGGCATTTCTTAAAGGTAAAAAGCTTCCGGATGAGATTTTTACCACTGATTATTTTGTAAAAATGGCCATAGAGCTCCAGGAGATGGGGGCCGATATGATAACCATCAAGGACATGGCCGGTTTGATTACCCCGGAAAAATCAGGTGAGCTGGTGCGCGCTTTTAAGCAAAACCTTACAGTACCGATCGATTTCCATACTCACTGTACACCAGGGTACGGGATTAGTGGGGCACTAATGGCTATTGTTAACGGTGTGGATATTCTGGATACTGCCATCATGAATTTTGCCGGTGGCCCGGCTGCTCCGGCTTTTGAACTGATCCAGCTTTTCTGCAATAAATTGGATATCGATACCGGAGTTAACCTTCACTCGGTTGTTGAAATCAATAAAAAGCTGAAAGACATCCGAATAGAAATGGGAGATATTGATAGTTATAAGATTTTCCCGATTGAATTTGATATCACTGCAGATACATTGCCAAAGGAGATTGATAAATTGTTTGACGATGCCATTTCCTATGCAAAATCAGGCAAAACCGATCAGTTGCAAGAGGTCTGCCTGAAGATTGAGCGGTACTTCAATTTCCCTGAACCGGATGAAAAAGTTAAATTCGCGGAAATACCAGGTGGGATGTACACCAATATGTTATCGCAATTAAAACAATTGCAGCAGGAACATTTGTTACCCAGGGTTCTGGAAGTTATTCCAACCGTACGTTTGGCAGCAGGATGCCCTCCTTTGGTTACCCCAACCAGTCAGATAGTTGGTGCACAGGCCGTAAACTGCGTAATCGATGAAAATAACGGCAATCCATTTTATACAAATAACTCCAGCCAGTTTGTCAATCTGGTTCAGGGTCAATATGGAAAAACTCCTGCTCCGGTAGATCCGGAATTCAGGCTCAAAATTACCGGATCAAAGGAGGAGATTCCTTATGATACCGGTGGATATCAGCGTCAGCCAAATCCTGATTTTCCTGAGATGGGAGAAAACCACCGACTGGCAAATAATGAAAAAGAGGAATTATTGCTTGAACTTTTCCCTAATGTGGCCACCAAGTTTTTAACCGATCGGATTCACCGTTTGGTAATGGAAAAGAAGCTGGCAGAAGCTCGGGAAAAACAAAGGCAACATGAAGAAGCACAGGCGCTTTACCTGGCTATGAGTCCGGAGGAAAAGTATAACAGGCTGCTGAAGGGGATAGCATTGTATTATTCGTGAGGATGTGAGGATGTGAGGGAGTGTGGGAGTGAGGGAGTGAGGGAGTGAGGGTGTGAGGAGGTGTGGGAGTGTGGGGAAGGGAAAAAGGGTTAACTTTATTGGATTAATAAGTTACCTATGAGTGATCGAAATCGTTTCCGGAGGTATGTTTTGCCGGTGTTTAATTTGCTGGCTATAAGAGCAATCATCTGCCTGATTCTTACATCTGCTGTTTCATTAAATGCGCAGAATCAGGTGCCGGGGTTGAGGAATATCGATAAAATTTTGAGTGAAAAAGAGCGGGCGAACCTGGTTAATCAATGGCTGCCATGGCGGCTCGATCATATCGTTCCCGAACTTATGCGCCGCGAGGGCATCGACATGTGGCTCACCATTTGCCGTGAAACCAGCGAGGACCCGCTGATCTGGAGCCTGGTGCCTGAACCGTTTCTACAGGGCCGCCGCACCATGATCCTCGTTTTCTTTGATCCGGGTGGCGAAAAACAGGTGGAAAGATACTCGCTCGGAGGCGGCGGAGGGTTGTACCAATCCGGATGGACCGATCGCAGCAAGACCCAATTTGAGAGTATGACAGACCTGATCAAAAAACTCGATCCTAAAAAAATCGGCATTAACACTTCATCCACTTTTCGCACTGCCGACGGTCTCACCGCCACCATGAAAGAAAAACTGATACAATATATTGGCCCTGAGTATTCCAAACGATTGGTATCGGCTGAGAAATTATGCGTGGGATGGCTGGAAACACGTAGCCCCGACGAACTCAATATTTACAGCCACTTATGCGGCATTGAGCACGATTTGATTGCAGAGTTTTTCTCCAATGGGGTGATCACCCCCGGGGTCACCTCCACCGAGGATGTTGATTGGTGGATCAGGAACAGGATAACTATGCTTGGATTGGATACCTGGTTCGATCCATCGGTTTCAATACAAAGGAGCCCGGCCAAAACACAACTGTATAAGGATCGTCCGGATATCATTCAAAAGGGCGACCTCCTTCATTGCGATGTAGGAATCAGATATCTGCGATTATGCACTGATATGCAGTGGCATGCTTATGTTTGTTTGCCCGGCGAGCAGGATGCCCCTGAAGGATTAAAGAAAGCGCTGACTCAGGCGGTGCTTTTGGCAGATATCTTTATGGGCGAATTCAAGGAAGGGCTTACCGGCCAGGAAATTGCCGGTAACTCCATGCAAAAGGCCATAGCCGCCGGGCTGAAACCACGGTTATACTCCCACCCTATCGGCTACTACGGTCATGATGCAGGAACTGCCATTGATACCCGTGCCGCTAACTCAATGCCTGAGGAAATGCCCGAAGTGATGAAGTACCCATTACATGTTAATACCGTGTATGCCATTGAGTTCAGCTCAACAACCGCAGTACCCGAATGGGAAAATGCAGATGTGGTGATCGGATATGAGGAGGAAGGCGTTTTTACAAAAGCCGGATGTAAATGGGTGGATGGGAACCAGACGAAGTTTTACCTCATACGGTAAAAAACGTGAAGCGTGAAACGGAAGAACGGTAGAGTCCGCCAGCATGTTGACAATTAGCCCCAAACCTAATAACGTGGGAACGTGAAGAAAGTGAAGAACGTGAAGAGTGTGAGGGGTGTGAAAATTGCTGGTGGGGGGGGGCTGGTGCGTTGGGCTATGCTGATGATATTGGTTGTTTGCTATCCGGTGGGGTTGTTTAGCCAGGTGTCGATGGTAGCATGGCCAAATGAGGGGGAGGAAACAGTATCCAGTAATCCGCACAGTTACATCTCATACAATGGCAAGGTTTACTTTACGGCCACCGATGGCATGGGGCCGGGATTATGGGTTACGGATGGTACCGAAAAGGGGACCCAATGTGTGACGCATGAGTGTACCATCTTTTACCCGATCTGGTATGAAGGGATGTACGGCAGCCGGATTAGTGCAGTGGTAATGAATGATTATCTGTACTTTTTGGGTCCGGAC
>CAIXKO010000012.1 GCA_903919925.1 uncultured Bacteroidota bacterium
ATTTCTTTCTGATTCAGGGTCTGCAACTGAATTATTTCACTTCCCAGGTTGAGCCTGAATGTAAAAGGTCATGAATCGTGTGAATTTTACTCTTTTCATGAATTATTTCGATCTGCTCTTCCATCTTAATATCATAAGATTTGGCAGCTTCACATGCTCTGATTACACCTAAAGCCACTGGGTAATTGGGATAGTCCATATTGGCAAGCAACAAATGAATACCGGCAAATTCCGTTTTAGCATCATGCACCAGAAGATCAGAAGCGGAAATTCCATCTTCGCCCAATTGAACAACATGGAGCTCATTATCTTTCATCATCAACCCTTTGTCCTGATTTTTTCCAAATATCATCGGTTCACCATGTTTCAGCATAATGATACGATCATCGCGGTTATCTCGATCAGTGATGTCCCCAAAAGTTTGATCATTATATATGACGCAATTCTGTAAAACCTCGGTAATGGATGTTCCTTTGTGCTTCGCAGCTTCGAGAAGAATTTCTGTCGAAATCTTAGGCATAGAATCAATCGTGCGCGCAAAAAAAGTACCGTTGGCACCAATCGTAATACCACCGGGCTTAAAGGGATGTTCTATTGTTCCAAAAGGTGATGTTTTGGTAACAGAGCCTTGCCTGGATGTAGGAGAATATTGTCCTTTTGTTAAACCATAAATACGGTTATTAAACAGGATCAGGTTAACATCGATGTCCCTCCGAACCAAATGTATAAAATGATTCCCTCCGATAGCCAACCCGTCTCCATCACCGGTAATAATCCAAACACTAAGATTTGGATTAGATGTTTTAACCCCGCTGGCCACTGCCATTGCACGTCCATGGATACCATGAAATCCATAAGTATTAACATAATATGGAAACCTCGATGAGCAACCGATCCCTGATACAAATACCACATCTTCATGTTTGTATCCGATCTGAGGGAGTGCTTTTAGTACAGAACTGAGAATGGCATGGTCGCCGCAGCCTGCACACCAGCGAACCATCTGGTCGCTTTTAAAATCTTCTGCTTTCAATACTTTTACGTCCATTCTTTAGTCCTCCAGGTTTTTAATTATCGCTTCTTTCAGGTCTTTTACCGTAAATGGTAACCCCATAATTTTATTGAACTTTCGGTAAGGATACTGCGGATGCTGCATCCTAAGGTAATTGGCAAATTGTCCGAGATTTATCTCGCAAACCAGTAGCTTCCTGAATCTTCCTAAAACATCGCTGGTATTCGTTGGCAACGGATAAATGTAGTTAAACTGGGCGAGTGCCACCTTGTACCCCTCGCGGCGAACTTCGGTTAATGCGGTAACCAAATGTCCGTATGTCCCACCCCATCCAATGATCAAAAGATCAGCATCCTCATCACCAATAATTTCAAGCGGTGGAATCTGAGTAGCCACCTTTTGGATTTTATTCTCTCGAATATGACTCATCAATTCATGATTTTCTGGAACATAAGAAACAGTTCCGGTAATATTCATTTTTTCTAAACTACCGAGCCGGTGCTCCATCCCGTGAGTTCCCGGAACAGCCCACGTTCTTACAAGCGTTTCAGGGTTGCGGGCGTATGGCTGCCAATTTATGGTGTCTGCCTGCACCCTTGGCACAATAATATCTGGAAAATCATTCATATCAGGAATCCTCCAAGGCTCCGATCCATTGGCAAGGAATCCATCGGTCAGGAGAATTACAGGAGTCATGTGCTCAACCGCAATTTTACAGGCCATATAGGCATAATCGAAACAATTCGACGGAGTGGATGCAGCAATAACCACAACCGGGCTTTCGCCGTTGCGGCCATACAATGCCTGCATTAAATCGGATTGCTCTGTTTTTGTCGGCAATCCTGTTGACGGACCACCACGTTGAACATCAACAATTACCAATGGAAGCTCAGTCATTACAGCCAATCCAATGGCTTCTCCCTTGAGAGCCAGCCCTGGGCCCGAAGTGGTTGTTACAGCTAACGAACCTGCAAAACTGGCTCCAATCGCAGTACATATCCCGGCAATTTCATCTTCGGCCTGAAAGGTTTTAACCCTAAGATCTTTATGGGCAGCAAGCTCCTCAAGAATACCCGTAGCCGGGGTTATGGGGTACGAACCACAGTAAAGCTGAAGATCAGCTTTCTCAGCTGCAGCCATCATTCCCCAGGCAACAGCGGCATTGCCATTGATGCTCCGGTAGATTCCTTTCTCAATTTCCGCAGGTTTTACTTTGAAATTTGAGGTGAAAGCTTCAATGGTCTCTGCATAATAATAACCATCGTACAAAACCTTAGTATTGGCCTCAACCAGAAGCGGTTTCTTGGCAAACTTTGTATTAAAAAAGTTTACAGCGTGGTCCAGTGGCCGGTCATAAAGCCAGCTTACTATTCCCAAAGCAAACATATTCTTACATCGCAATATGGATTTCTGATCAAGCCCAATGTCTTTCAGGCTCTCTTTGGTAAGATTGCTGATCGGCGCTGAGATCACTTGAATACCGGTAACATCCTCTTCTTCAAAAGGATCACCTTTGTATCCGGCTTTCTCAATATTCTTGGCATCAAACTGGTCAGCATCATAAATGATAATACCATCTGGCTTAACCCATCTGAAATTTGCTTTAAGTGCGGCCGGATTCATTGCTACCAGCACATCACAATAATCACCAGGTGTATTGATCTGGGTATGACCAAAATGTACCTGGAAACCGGAAACTCCACCTACAGTTCCCTGTGGGGCCCTGATCTCTGCAGGATAATCCGGGAAAGTGGAGACATCATTACCGTAAAGTGCCGACGTATCGGAGAAAAGTGTGCCGGTAAGTTGCATACCGTCGCCGGAATCTCCAGAAAACCGAATGGCTACTTCTTCGATTTCAATGACTTTTGCCTGTTTACTCATGACAAATTATTGTTGTTAGGAAAATTTAGGATATCAGGGTGCAAAAGTAAACAGATTTATATAGGATAAAAAAGTTATTTTCAGATGTTGTTCGATATTACCTATCTCAAGCCCGGTACTATCACCTATAAATCCTATCCCCTAAACCACAAGGATTCTTAATTTTGCCAATCATTATTACTAAAATTCGATGACTATGGCGCTAATAAAATCAGTAAGAGGGTTTTCTCCAAAAATTGGCCAAGAATGCTATCTGGCTGAAACCGCAGTAATTATAGGTGATGTGGAAATTGGAGATGAATGCAGCATTTGGTTCGGAGCAGTGCTTCGTGGCGATGTTAATTCCATCCGCATTGGAAACAGAGTGAACATTCAGGATGGTGCAGTACTTCATACCCTTTATGAAAAATCTGTAGTCGACATTGGAAACTCCGTTACAGTGGGCCACAATGCAGTGATTCACGGAGCTAAAATTCATGATCGTGTGCTAATTGGAATTGGTGCCATAATTCTGGACAACGCTGTGATTGGGGAGAATTCTATCATAGCCGCCGGTGCACTTATAAAAGATTCTGAAATTGTTGAACCTAACAGTATTTATGCTGGTGTTCCAGCAAAAAAAGTAAAAGATATTGATCCAGGCCAAACCACCGGAATGATTGAGAAAATTGCCAACAACTACCTTTTCTACGCCGGTTGGTATCAGGAAGATTGATTTCAATCAGATGAAACTGATTCAACTAATTGATTAACTGCCCATTCGCCTCCGGCTAATTTGGTTAATACTTTAGTGAACTTTTCAATGCTCCCGCTCGTGTAAAACTGCTGCCGTTTAACACCTGATGAATTAAGGTAATTATTTTGTTCAAGTACTTTCCGAGTCTGACGGGCAACCGCCGGCGCTGGATCAATAATTTGAATTCCCGCAGGTAAAATCTCCCGGATAACTGGAATCAGAAATGGGTAATGAGTGCACCCTAGCACTAGCTGATCGATCCCTTGATCAACCATGGGCATCAGATATTGAGAAAGCAACCTCCTGGACTCAGGTGAATCAATCATGCCATTTTCAATGAGTTCAACCAGACCTGTGCCGGCTGCTTCATGCAAATTCACTGATTTGGCATACAAACCAATGGATCGTCTGAAGTGTTCTCCCTTAAAAGTTTGGGCAGTTGCCAATATACCAACATGGCCAGTTTTAGAGGCAATGGCTGCAGGTTTTACGGCCGGTTCAACACCAATAAAGGGTATAGAAAACTCCCTTCGTAAAGTCGAAATTGATGCGCCAGTCGCAGTATTGCAAGCCACAACAATCAGTTTACAACCCTGAGCAACCAGAAACCTGGAAATAGCCCGGCATCGATTGGTAATGAACCTCCTGGATTTTGTCCCGTAAGGAGCATTTGCTGAATCTGCAACGTAAATCATCGACTCTTCCGGAACCACTTTCGTCAATTCACGAAATACACTTAGTCCTCCGATTCCGGAATCAAAAACGCCGATAGGTGCAGAATTATCCATAAAAAAAATCCCTGCCATTAAAGCAAGGATTTTAATAACGGGAAGTTCATTTTATTTAAGTCCCAGCTTGGCTTTAACAAGTGGTAAAACATTCAAAGATTCATCCTCTGGAAAGTAAAGGAGCCCACTTACAGTAGTATCCCAGATATAAGTGAATTTGTTAGCTTCAGCAACAGCCTTAATCGCCTTCTTCAATTTATCAAGAATAGGAGCCATCAGCTCGTTCTGCTTTTTGTCCAACTCCTGCTGCGCAACAGTTGCAAAATTTTGAATTTTACCCTGCATGTCAACCAATTCGGCTTCCTTGGCAGAACGAATGAAAGAGGATAAGGAGTCTTTCTGTTTTGTGTAAGTTTCCAGTAAATTATTATATACTACGTTCATCGATTCGTAGTTTTTCTTAATCTCAGCATCAAACTTTTCATAAACTTTGGCGGCACTGTCCCGCTCTGGCATTAACTGAAGAATTTCTTGCGAATTGATATGACCAATTTTTTGCTGTGCAAAAGAATAAGTTCCGCTCACGAGAATGAACATCAAACAAGCTACCAGAGTCAAAAGTAATTTTTTCATTTTAAATGATTAACAGTTAATATAGAACAACCTAATAATGTGTTACTTAAAACGGAGCACAAAGATAGACATTAATTTTGAATTCCCATCTTTTTCAAAACATCGTCACTTTTATCAAACTTCGGGTCTGTAAAAAGCATAGTCGGACCAGCAGCTACATCAAAAATAATAGAATATCCACCCTCGGCGGCAAGGTCCTTGACAGCCGTAAAAACATCATCCTGAATGGGTTTAATTAACTCCGTGCGCTTTTTGTAAAGCAACCCCTCTGGTGCAAAATACTTTTTTTGCAGATCCTTAACATCCTTCTCCTTCTGCATTATTTCCTCTTCCCGCTTGGTCCTCATTTCTTCAGTCAGCAAAATCCGCTCTGCCTGGTAATCTTTATACAGCTTTTCAATGTCCGTCCGCTTGGCCTCAATCTCCTTTTGCCACTCCTCCGAAAACTTATCCACTTGCTTCTGAGCTGCATCATATGCTGGTACACGGCCCAAAATATAATCCGTATTGACGTATGCAAACTTCTGGCTAAACCCTAGTGAAACACCAATAATCAGTAATCCTGCTGTGAATAATATCTTTTTCATAACCTTAAAAATTTTCAAATTCCTTCAATTTTCGTACCAACGTACCGTTAAGAAAGATAATTCTCGGACCTCTCTGCGGTATCTTGTTGAACTCCTTGTCTATCCATTTCAAATCTATAATTGTGGGCCCAGTACAAAATGGAACTGACTGTGGTTTTTACCAGTTGTACCCGGGATTTCATCAAATCCATAACCCCAGTCAACGCCCATCAACCCAAACATAGGAAGGTAAATTCTGACACCTACCCCTGCTGCCCGCTTCATATCAAATGGATTGAACTCCTTAAACTCATACCATGCATTTCCAGCTTCGAAAAACACAAGTGCAAATAATGTTGCATTAGGATTCAACGAAATCGGGAAACGCATCTCTGTTGTGAATTTGGTATAAAGATTTGCACCATTAGCAGGTGTCAATGATCCGTTGGCATAACCTCTCATGGCTATAATATCGCGGCCATAATAACTATAACCCATCATACCGTCGCCCCCAACTTCAAAATTCTCAAACGGTGACCTGGCATATTTATTATAATAACCTAGATAACCAAACTCGGCTTTGGTTGCCAAAACAAAATCACGGGTTTCTCCATCTTTGTCACCACCAATCGACCAAAGCTTGGTAAACCAGGAAGACTTAAATGTCCATTTATGATATTCAATCCACTTGTACCGCTCAGTTGCTGTGAGAGTGCTATAATCCCTGCCATTGATTAGGGAATAAGGTGGCGTGATCTGAAGATTCAAAGTAAAAGTAGATCCCATCCTTGGATAGATAATCTGATCAGTTGAACTTCTACCAAAGGTGCTCGTAAAACTAAAATTGTTGCTCACCCCGTTCTTGATGACAAAGTAGGACCAATCGTCCAGTAAATAACGCTGAAATGATAATTGATTAAACAAGGTGAAATAATCGTCCGGCCAGCTAAGTCTCCGGCCAATCCCAACGGATGCACCGCTGATCTTCATTGATTGATTCAACGGATCAGAAGTCTGCCTACCGTTCGTTTGTATGGTATGATATAAAGAGACTGATAAAGAATTCGGTTTTTTACCTCCCAGCCAGGGCTCCACAAAAGAGGCACTATACGATTGATAATACTTACCGTTCGATTGGGCTCTGATGCTCAGGTTTTGTCCATCACCCGACGGAAGGGGCCTCCATGCAGACTTCTTGAAAAAGTTCCGCGCTGAGAAATTACCAAACTTAACCCCAAGAGTACCAATCACCATTCCGGCTCCCCACCCTCCCGATATCTCAATCTGGTCATTTGCACGCTCAACTAACTTGTATTCAATATCAACAGTTCCATCAAGCTGGTTGGGGATTGGAACAGGCTGTATCTTCTCAGGATCAAAAAACCCAAGCTGCGATAATTCCCTTACTGACCGGATCACAGCAGCCCTGTTAAAAAGGTCGCCTGGGTTTGTACGGATCTCACGTCGGATTACATGTTCATTGGTTCGATCATTACCTGTGATGATGACTTTATTAATACGTGCCACCTGCCCCTCATGAATAACTATCTGAAGGTCAATGGAATCACCTTCTACGTTAACTTCTTGCTGCTGAGCATCATAAAACAAATAACCAAAGTTCATATAAGCATTCCCAACAGCATCAGGATCATTCCTTAATCGATTCTCCAGAACCGCCTGATCATAAACGGCACCCTTTTTTATCTTTAATTCGTTTGAGAGTTGCTCACTGGTATACTTAACATTGCCAGCCCAGGTGATGTTTCTGAAAAAATACTGCTTGCCTTCCTCAATACGAATCACTAATCCAACCGTCCCATCCGTGTTGTGATAAAGTGAATCCTTTACGATCCTGGCATCTCTGTAACCTAACGTATTGTATTTGGCAATGATCGCCTCCTTATCATCTTTGAAGTTGCTCTCTAAATACTTGGATGCTTTAAAAATGTTATACCAGGTTTTTTGCTTGGTCTCCTTCATTGCCTTCCTCAGCTTCTTTTCCGGTATAACGGTTACATTCTCAAATCTAATCTCCCTGATTTTTACCTTTTGTTTTTTATCGACATTAATATCGAGAACTGCGGAATTTTGCAATGCAGAGTCTGCCTTCTGAGTAATTTTTACCACAGTATTCAAATAACCCTTATCAATAAAATGCTCTTTCGCTAAAAACTCTGTTCTGGAGAGCGTATAGGGTGTCACCAGGTTACCTCTTACCAACTTAACCTTCTCTTTAAGATCATCAGCCTCCTGCTTGTTCACTCCTGAAAATGAAAACCGGGTTAGTCTGGGCATCTCCTGAAGATAGATATCAAGGAAAATCTGATCATTTTCAATTTTGGTAGCTGTTATTCTCACATCTGAAAAAAGCTGCTGATCCCACAATTTCTGAATCGCTGCCGGGATTGCCTCTCCAGGAACCGTTATGGTTTTCCCAATATCTAACCCTGAAAATTGCAGCAAGACATTTTGTGTCAAATACTTTACGCCGGAAACGGTTACGCCACCAATTTGATAATCATGGGGAGTTTTTGCAAAATCAAGAATCCGCACTGGCTTTTTGGATATCTCCTGGTTATAAGCCAAAACAGTGGAAAGGATAAGGACAACAGATAGTATTAATCTTTTTATCATACTAATTTTTCAGATGTTATAATTGTTCGCTGGTTTTGCCAAACCGTCGTTCGCGGTTCTGATAATCTAATAAGGCTTCGTAATAATCTTCAGCTCTGAAATCAGGCCAAAGCTTTGATGTGAAATACAATTCTGTGTATGCCGATTGGTATAATAAGAAATTGCTGATGCGGTATTCACCACTCGTTCTGATCAAGAGTTCCGGATCTGGAATTCCGGCCGTTTGAAGATAACTCTCAAACAACTCAGGGTTCATTTCTTCAGGTAACAGCTTCCCGGCAATCGCATCCTGAATAATCTTACGCGCCGCCAGGATTATCTCATGCCTCGAACTGTAAGATAGCGCAAGTATCACCGTAAGCCCGGTGTTAGCTGAAGTTGCCTGAACCAGTTGATTCAGCTCCCTGCGGGTATTCTCAGGAAGTTTCGTCAAATCACCAATAGTAAGCAAACGGATGTTATTCTCCAGTAACTTTTTGGTTTCCTTTTTAATAGTGGATACTAGAAGGCCCATAAGAGCATCTATCTCCTCTAGAGGCCGGCCCCAGTTTTCAGTGCTGAATGCGTAAAGTGTTACGAATTTGATTCCAAGTTCAGCACTTGCTTTTACTACATCATCTACCGGTGTAACTCCATTCTGATGGCCGAAAATTCGTGCAGCTCCTTTCCGAATGGCCCATCTTCCGTTACCGTCCATGATGATCGCAACATGATTCGGCAATTTATCCTTGATTAGCTTCTCCTTCAGACTCATTTGAGTTTTTTGCGTTCGTTATCGTAAAACGGACAGGTTCTGCAATAGTTACTGACCATATAGCCAACAGTAACCCCAATATGCGACCTCCAGTTAGATAATAAATTGTTGTATTCCGGCTTTGGCAGTGACCCGTATGGAAGCGCTCCATAATAGTCAAGCTGATAGCCCTTCCTGATCGCCCACTCAACGCCAAGAGTCAGATTGGGTGTTGCATTGTATCTTACTCCAACGTTAAAAGGAATCCTGATGTTCCTGATCATGAAATTGGTCATTTTGGCATTAGGAATATTGGGAACTGCTTTTAGCAATTGTAAATCAATAAGATAACTCAATCCAACAGAGATATAGGAGGAAACTAGCTTCTTTTCACGCTTCGGACTAAGAGGGTGAAAATTAAACTCAAACAGTCCAAAAGCATCAACCAAATTGGGATTCATCGTGAACCGGTCGAATCCCATATTTACACCTCCCCGCCATGAATAACGCTCATTCATACTATAACGATAGTAACCTCCGGCAGCATATCCAAATCCGCTGGTATCCGGTATTGGCAAAATCGAAAAATCACCATGCGACTCAGTCATCCCAAGGAATAATCCATAGTCGTAACTCTTCTGAGCTTTCGCTCCGATCACGATAAACAAAAACCCTATGATTACAAATGCTTTCCTCATTATTGGTTATTTGCAAGTGGCACCTTATATAATCCCCTTACAATAACTGCCAAAGCGCAAATATAGTATAAAATACAAAGGTTTTTGCCGTCCTTAAATTGATGGATATAAAAGATTGAATACTAATCTATTGACTAATTTCTTCTGTCAGCACCCCACATAAGCTTGGTTCTTAGGGTATGATAAAAGTTGTGCCCCTTCAACCTGATTGTCCTAATACAGAACGGCGCTTTGTATATGGTTAGCTCAAGTCGGTCCTCAATAACAGCCGAGCGGGAATCGGCTGATACCAGAAGGTTTCCACTGCGGCTCTCAATTTGAAGGGTCAGCTTCTTGGAATCTCTATAAACCAATGGCCTGACTGTCAAATTGTGAGGTGCAATCGGAGAAAGAACGATATTTTGTGTATCTGGTAGAACTAGTGGGCCCCCTACACTCAATGAGTAGGCTGTGGATCCTGTTGGTGTGGCCACAATGAGCCCATCCGCCCAGTAAATATTTAAAAATTGGCCGTCCAGAAAAGCTGTAATTTTTATCATGGAGGAATCGTCGCGCTTATGCACAGTGATCTCATTCAATGCAAAGTTAAAATCACCAAAAACACGCTGATCACTATCCAATTGTAGAAGTATCCGCTCATCAATACCGGCCTTGTTCTGCATAACAGCATCAACTGCGATCGAGATCTCATCCTTTGAGATATCTGCTAAAAATCCTAGACGTCCGCTGTTGATGCCTGCCAGTGGAATGGGAAGATCCCGGACTAAGGTAACAGCATCCAAAAATGTACCGTCACCACCAATACTGAACATTACTCCCTGTAATCCTTGTAAATCCTCGTAAGTACGAAATGTCCCGCCCCATGAAAACTCATGCTCACTCCAGGAATCAACGAAATCCTTGAATGGCCTGAATATCATAACCTTAACACCGTATTCGATCAATCGATTCATAAGTAAACGAAAAGAAGGCCTGAATCCTTCATCAAACTCCTTTCCAAATATGAATATGCTTTTCACGATAGATAATTTTTCATGACCTATCAAATATTCATGTATTTCATGAGCTCTTCGTACCTCGTCCGGTAAAAATCATCCAATTGGCTATTTGCCAGGTAATATGACTTTACTGTATAACCATATCGATCAAATGAACGCATAATAGAGCTGGTTTCCTGAGTATTGACTTTTATAGTCACAATAAGCTCCCTTCCATTTTGATCAGGAATCACATACAAGCTCACTATCTTTGCATGGTTATCCTCAATGATCCTGGACAGCATGGTTGGAGAATAATCCTGCAGCCCAAGACTTAAAACCAATATCGCACCGGGTTGACCAGCCGCGCATAGCAAACTAAAAGCTTTCACCAGTGCGGGTAAAGTAATGCAGCCAAGGTATTTTTTCCCTGATGTAAGCACCGGTAAAACCGTAAGATCATGGCGGGATATTGTATCTATTACTTCATATATATGCTGACTCTCCATTACCGATGTCTCAGAAAACCTGACCGAATTGGCACCTATTAGCTGGTTCTGGTCCGCCAAATTCCTGATATCCTTTTCCGAAATCAAACCCAGGTAATCTGCGCCCTCTAACACAGGCAGATGGGAAACCTTGAATTCACACATCCGCCTGACAACCTGGTTTGCTGATTCCATCACGGTTACTGCAGGGATAAGGTCGGAAACAAAGTCTTTAGCCAGCATTTCAGAGTATAATTCGTATTTTTGTTCTAAAATAATAAATCAGGATCCCCATGACGAGATTAAGCGTAAATATAAATAAAATTGCTACACTCCGGAATGCCAGAGGTGGTAATGTTCCTGATGTATTGAAAGCCGCGGTAGATTGTGAACGCTTCGGGGCTCAAGGAATTACAGTGCATCCCCGGCCCGATGAACGACATATCAGGTATCAGGACGTTTTGGATCTCAGGCCTTTAGTGAAAACCGAGTTTAATATTGAAGGGTATCCTTCTGAATCATTTATTCAGTTGGTAAATAAAGTAATTCCCGATCAGGTCACTTTGGTCCCTGATGCTCATGATGCAGTAACATCAAATGCGGGATGGAACACTGTCAGGTACCAGAACTTTCTTACAGAGGTGGTGGCGCGCTTTCATCAAAAATCTATTCGGGTTTCTGTATTTGTTGATGCAAACCCTGAAATGATCAGGTATGCAGCTGCTATCGGCGCTGACAGAATCGAATTATACACCGAACCTTACGCTAGTTTGTTCCCGAGAAAACGTGACGATGCTGTCAAACCTTTTGTCCAGGCCGCGCTGGTCGCTACCAGGTACAACCTTGGCATTAATGCCGGTCATGATCTAAGCCTTGAAAATCTGGATTTTTTTCAAAAGAAAGTCCCCGGATTGTTGGAAGTTAGTATCGGTCACGCACTTATTGCCGACTCCTTGTATTTTGGCCTTGAAAACACCATTATGATGTACCGCGCCAAGCTTCAATAACGTACAACGAACGGTAAGGACACTTTATTGAGTCCATTTAATTGCCTACGGCAACAGTAACAGATACCGAGCCTGTTTTCAGGAAAATTTTATAAATGCTCTAGGTCCTTATTCAATCAAACCCCTTTTTATCAATGATATAACAGCTTCAGGCTGCTCAGCATGCAGCCAGTGGCCTGCATTTTTTATGGAGGTGATTTGTGCGTTGGGATACATTTTTCTAATCATAATAATATCGTCTTCCTTGATATAACCCGAATGATCTCCCCGCAAAAACTGAACAGGAAACCGCGTAAATATTTTCCCTTGGTCCAAAAATGATTCTAGCCCTGATGAAAGATTTCCCAGATTTTGAAGCAATGCTCTTAAGTTCAATCTCCAATAGAAACTGGAATCACTATCCTTTTCAATATTCTTCAACAAAAACTGTCTGAGGTACTTGTCTGGCAGTTGGTCTTCAAGCTGATGATCAATATCCCTTAACCCTTTGGCTGTTGAGAAATCAACAGACAACATCGCCCTAATTATTTTGGTATGAAAAGTTATATGACTCGATTCTGACAAGTTATCGTTATAGCTTCTTGGGCTGATGTCAGCAACAATCAATCGCAGGATTCTTGATGAATGCTGAGCCGCAAACCACATCGCTGCTTTTCCACCCATTGAATGCCCCAAAACAACAGCCTTATCCAAATCATTGTCATCAAATATTTCCAGCAAATCATTTGAAAGCGATTGATAGCTGTGCTCATCGGAATGAGGAGACTTACCATGATTTCTTTGATCCACTAAAAACACCTCACAAATTCCAGAGAGGCTCTTTGCTATACCAAGCCAATTATCCCCTGAACCATAAAGGCCGTGAAGTATAACCAAAGGAAATCCTTTACCCAGTCGTTGAATATGAAGCTTCATCTTTTATGTGGATAAATGCTCTCGTATCAGGATGCTTAGAACTTCGATTCCAACTGTGTTATCGCCACCTTGAGGTATGATCAGGTCAGCATATCGTTTCGAAGGCTCGATGAAATCCAGGTGCATGGGCTTAACCGTTTTTTCATATCGGTTCAGGACTACTTCTGCGGACCTTCCCCTTTCTTGTATATCACGCCGGATTACTCTTGAAAGTCGATCGTCAGCATCAGCATCCACAAACACCTTAATATCCAGAAGATCCCTCACTTCCTTTTGAGTAAGCACAAGAATTCCTTCAACAACAACCACCTTGCGAGGCTCAATTCTTATGGTTTCAACTGAGCGGGTACAAGTAAGATATGAATAAATTGGTTGATTAATAGGTAAACCCTGGCGAACTGCTGTTAAATGATCAATCAGTAATTGCCATTCAATAGCATCTGGATGATCAAAATTCAATTTCTGCCTCTCCTCTAAAGGCAAATGACTATTATCCTTATAATAAGAGTCTTGCGGAAGCAATGCAACCTCATCCTTTTGAAAACACCCCATTACTTTGTTGACAACTGTTGTTTTACCGCTGCCTGTTCCACCTGCTATTCCTACTATTAACATATTTTTATTAAGATTCAGGAGGTAATTGTATATTTACCGATTAAGACTTTCCAAAAATGATACGACATATCGTTCTCTTCAAAATAAAGGATTTTTCATCAGAATCCGAAAAGAAAGAAGCTATTCAAAATGTTTTATTCACTTTCAGGTCGCTCATTGGTCAGATTCCTCAGATCCGGCAATTCAGAGTGGAGCCGGATTGTGTGCATGGCCCCTTTTCGTCTGATGTGATTATTGACAGCTTGTTCGATAGTTTGGAGGATCTGAAAGCATATCAAGCTCACCCAGCACATATTGACGCTGTTGATTTGAATAAACAATGGTCGGAAAGTAAAATCCTTGGCGATTATTTCTTCGAAAATCAAAACCGAGTCTAACCCTTTAACCAATTCCAGAATTATGCTTTATCCACTACGTTTTAAACCGATTTACCAGTACCGATTATGGGGTGGAAGTAAATTAAGAGATGTTCTTGGTAAAAAAGATGCTCCTGACATGACCGGAGAAAGTTGGGAAATATCCGGTGTTGAGGACCAACAGTCAGTTGTAAAAGAAGGATTTTTGGAAGGGAATGACCTCCAGGAACTTATCGAAGTTTATATGGGGGACTTGGTGGGAGATTCCGTCTATGAAAAACATGGAACCGAATTTCCATTGTTGATAAAATTGATTGATGCTCATGATGTTCTTTCTGTACAAGTTCATCCTGATGATGCACTTGCTGCTCAAAGGCATCATGCCTATGGGAAAACTGAACTTTGGCATGTAATTCAAGCAGATCCAGGATCCGTAATTTATACAGGATATAACCGGGCAACCAATCGCGATGAATTTCTTGCTCTCGTGGAACAAAAAAAGGTACAGGAGATCCTCAATGCTGAATCGGTTAAGGATGGAGATGCTTTTTTTATACCCGCCGGACGAGTTCACGCCATCGGTTCCGGTATATTATTGGCTGAAATCCAGCAAACCAGCGATATCACATACCGGATTTTTGATTGGAACAGGCTGGAGAAAAACGGAAGAC
This sequence comes from uncultured Bacteroidota bacterium, assembly GCA_903919925.1. GTDB lineage: Bacteria > Bacteroidota > Bacteroidia > Bacteroidales > UBA12481 > UBA12481. The sequence continues at coordinate 14,654 of CAIXKO010000012.1, forward strand.
CACGTGCCCTTCATACTGAATTGGCTATTGATGCAATAGATTTCAAACATTACCCATCTTATCGTAATGATTATCAGGCCTGTACCAATCGTCCAACACCTATTGTCAGCTGCCCCTATTTTACGACTAACCTGATTTGGTTTTGCCGCACAGTCGAACGGGACTATCTCGATATTGACTCATTTATAATATATATATGTATCCAAGGCTCCTTCCTCCTCAATTACGGACAGGATAATCCGATGTTGGTAAAAACGGGTCATACCATTTTGCTGCCTGCAATCTTTAAAGATGTTATTCTTGAACCACGCGGTGAGACTCGTGTGCTGGAAGTTTATATCGATAATCGTTTGGCTCCAACTACCGCAAAGTGAATCTCGAACTTTCCATTAAAACGGTCACCTTTATCAGCGCAGGAAATAATCCTGAAAAATGTCCCAAACCGGATAAGCCGGAATATGCCTTTATTGGCAGATCAAATGTTGGCAAATCCAGCCTTCTTAACATGATCGCAGGTCGGAATAGTCTTGCCCGTATTTCGGTTTCTCCTGGCAAAACTCAAACAATTAACCATTATCTGGTCAATGACGCATGGTATCTGGTAGATCTGCCGGGATACGGTTATGCGAAAGTTTCAAAAACGATGCGTGAAAAATGGGTCGGGTTTACAAGCAATTATTTGATTAACAGGCCAAACCTGATGTGCCTTTTTCAACTAATCGATAGCCGGATTGAGCCTCAGCGCATCGATCTGGACTTCTCAAACTTCTTGGGATCCGAAAAAATCCCTTTTGTCCTCGCTTTTACCAAATCCGATAAGGTAACTACCAATGTACTGAATAAAAACATTTCTGCATACGGAAAAGAAATGTTGAAAACATGGGAAAAGCTTCCACGTCAATTTATTACATCCTCGCAAAACAAGAAAGGCAGGGAGGAACTCCTTGAATTTATTCAACAAACCAACCTTCTTTTCAACCACTCTGGTATCAACCCTCAATAATTATTTAACTTTGGCGCACTATACCTTTTGCCTTCCGTTACATAAAAATCGAATCTATGCAGCCAAATAGTCCGATTAAACTCTTCTCTGGAACAGGTTCAAAATACTTGGCCGAGAAGATTGCCGACGCATACGGCACCGAGCTTGGAAAAGTTTCTGTATTAAGATTCAGCGATGGAGAAATTCAACCTTGCTATGAAGAAACTGTTAGGGGAGATTTTGTTTTTATTATTCAATCAACCTTTGCCCCGGCTGAAAATCTGCTTGAACTCTTAATGATGATCGATGCTGCCAGCCGCGCTTCTGCATATAAAATCGTTGCCGTTATTCCTTATTTCGGTTTTGCCCGTCAAGACCGGAAAGATCGCCCCAGGGTTTCTATCGCTGCAAAACTAATGTCAAATCTCTTGGCAGCCGCTGGGGTCAGCCGCGTTATTACTATGGACTTGCACGCCGATCAAATTCAGGGATTTTTTGATGTACCGGTCGATCACCTTTATGCATCAACTGTTTTTATCGATTATATCCGGAAGCTTAGATTGGACAACCTGGTGATAGCATCCCCCGATACTGGCGGTACCAAACGCGCAAATTCCTACTCGAAATACCTGGATTGCCCAATGGTTATTTGTCATAAAACCAGAAAAAGTGCAAATGTTATTGGGGAAATGACCATCATCGGTGATGTTAAGGATAGAAATGTTGTTCTTGTTGATGATATGATCGATACCGCTGGTACTATTGCTACCGCCGCAAACCTGATTATGGACAAAGGTGCAAAATCAGTGCGGTGTGTTGCTACTCATCCCCTGCTAACTGGTCCTGCCTTCGAACGGATTGAACAGTCTGCTTTACTCGAAGTCGTTGTAACGGATTCAATTCCCTTACGCAAACCAAGTCCCAAAATCAAAGTTATCTCTATCGCCGGATTGTTTGCTGAAATTATTAAAAAAGCATATAATAATCAGTCAATCAGTAGTACTTTTCTCTTTTAATTACTACATTTGCACCCTCTTTTTAGCCGGATAATAACATAAGTGTAATGGGGGACTTTCGCTGCAACTTTCCGGCTTTAGCAGTTCGGTCCTGAGTAACACAATTAGAAAATGAAATCATTTGATTTAAAAGGTACGCTTCGCAAGGAGCTTGGAAAAAAAGCAACCAAAAAGGTTCGCAATGAAGATTCAATCCCATGTGTCCTTTATGGTAGTGGTGATCCTATCCATTTTATTGCCAATGAAAAGGAATACGGCCAGGTAGTTTATACTCCCAGCACTTTCCAGATCAACTTGGATATTGATGGAACAGTGTCTCCTGCAATTATGAAAGACATTCAATTTCACCCGGTTAGTGATAGAATTTTGCACATCGACTTTATCAGGATAGCTGAAGGAAAACCAGTAATAGTTACTATTCCTGTACGTCTCGAAGGTTTTGCCAAAGGCGTTCAACAAGGGGGAAAACTCAAACTGGAAATGCGTAGAGTTAAAGTAAGTGGCTTGATTCAAACTCTTCCGGATGAATTGCTCCTCGATGTCACCAATGTAGAAGTAGGTCAATCAATAAAAGTACGCGACCTTTCTTACGACAATTTTAATATCCTGGATCCTAAAAATGCTGTTATCGCATCGGTAAAAACTACCCGTGCAGCTAAAGGTGCAGCTGAAACACCTGCTGCAGGAGCCAAAGCTTAACCTAATTAATTTATAAAAATCTTCCTGGTGAAATATCTGATCGCAGGATTAGGTAACTTTGGTAAAGAATACTCCAATACCAGGCATAATATAGGATTTAATATATTGGACGCCTTTGCTGAGGCGTCCAATATTGTTTTTACCCCCCGCCGATACGGAGATGTTGCGGAATATCGGTATAAGTCCAGAGATTTTGTCCTGCTTAAACCTTCAACTTATATGAACCTCAGCGGAAATGCTGTGCGTTACTGGCTCCAGAAATCAGAAATCGATGAACAAAATCTCCTCGTTCTGGTCGATGATCTCGCACTACCATTCGGCCAGCTCCGTCTGAGAAAGAAAGGTAGTGATGGTGGCCACAATGGACTCAAACATATTAATCAAATACTTGGACATGAAGAGTATGCCCGATTAAGATTTGGCATAGGCAGTTCTAGCAAGATTTTTAACACCATCGATTATGTTTTGGGTGAATGGTCTCCCGATGAAAAAGTATTGCTCCCTGAAAAATTAAAGACAGCGTGCGAAATCATTCTAAGCTTTTCATTAGCGGGAATTGACCGAACAATGAACACTTTCAATACCCGCCCTTGATTCGCTGTTAAATTCTTGTTAACCACGATCTCCGCTTCTTCTCTTACCCTATCTTTGCTTGCTAAATCGAAAAAATGAAAAGGATTACTATTCGTTGGATTATCTTAGCATCGTCCATTTCATTGGTAGGACTGATCGTTACCCAACTCTTTTGGATCAATAATGCGTTAAGATTGGGTGAGGAACAATTTAACAGCCGTGTAACGATCGCTCTTCAGGGAACTCTTGATGAATACGTGCAAACCCACCAGGGAAAACCCTGCGATATCACCTGTGGATGTCTTAGCGTTCCGATTCAAACAGATTCGCTTTTTATCAACCTTGAGCCTTCTCAGATGGACTCCTTACTGAGGGTCCATTTTGATTACCATGGACTTGATACGATCTTTGAGTTCAGAGTCGTGAATTGTACTTCAGGAAAGGTTCTTTTTGAAAAAATGGGAAAACTTAAACGCAACAATCACAGTTCTTTGCACAAAATCAGTCTATCCTGTCTGCATCACCAGGAAAGCCATCGAATGGAAGTTCGATTTAATCAGCCTAAACAACTTATCATAAAAGATATGCTGGTATGGCTCGCTGCCTCTATCATCTTCCTATTGATTGTAATACTGAGCTTCACTTTCATCGTACTCACAATCGTTCGCCAAAAAAAGATAACTGAAATGCGAAATGATTTTATTAACAATATGACTCATGAATTTAAAACACCCATTTCAAACATATCACTTGCCTGTGAAGTACTTAAGCGCCCAAATATTTGTGACACACCAGATAGACTAATCCGATATATCGATATCATAAGTCAGGAAAATAAAAGAATGCGATCACAAGTTGAACGTATCCTTCAAGTTGCAGTCCGAAATCGCGAAGACCTGGATATTAGCAGGCAAACAACAGATATACATGAACTTATTCGAGATGTAGTCGACACTATTTGCATCGAAGATTGTCGTGACGGGGCAGTTATCCATTTGGATTTCCAGGCGGAAAAGCCAGAACTTTTTGTTGATCCGGTTCATTTTACCAACATTATTCATAACCTGATCGATAATGCTCAGAAATACTCCAATTCCGATCCCAAAATAATCATCAGTACTTCAATGAGAGATAACTTTTTCATTTTGGAGTTTAAAGATAATGGGATGGGGATCAGCCAGGATGCACAAAAACATATTTTCGAAAAGTTCTATCGGGTTCCTACCGGAAACCTGCACAATGTAAAAGGTACTGGCATCGGCCTTTATTATGTAAAAACCATGATTGAAGCTCATGGGGGAACAATAACCGTTAAAAGTGAATTCGGAAATGGTTCGCGGTTTATCATAACTTTACCTGCATGAAACAAGCAAAAGCAGAGATATTACTAGTTGAGGATGATCAAAACCTGGGTTTTATGCTCCAGGATTTTCTAGACCTTGAAGGGTTTAAAGTAACTTGGGAAAAAAATGGATTGACCGGCTTGAATACTTTTAAATCCAAGCCATTTGACCTCTGTATTCTCGACGTAATGCTACCGGTGAAGGATGGGTTTACTTTGGCCGAAAATATTCAACAATTCAAACCCGGCACTCCTTTTCTGTTTTTAACTGCCAGAGGGTTGGAGGCAGATCGAATCAGGGGGCTGAAGCTTGGCGCCGATGATTATATAACTAAACCTTTCAGTACAGAAGAGCTCAAACTGAGAATCGATATTATTCTCCGCAGGCTCGGGAAAGAATTGGATTCAATAAAAAAAGACTTGTTCACTATTGGGTCAACCATCTTCGATTTCCCTAACCAGTTACTGCAAATGCATGGTGAAGAACGCCGACTTACAAAAAAAGAAGCGATGGTTCTCCAGATGCTTTGCCAAAGTGTAAATGAACTGGTTCGACGTGAACAACTTCTAATAAATATTTGGGGTTCTGATGATTATTTTATGGGTCGTAGCATGGATGTCTATATCGCCAAGCTTCGAAGTTATTTGAAATCCGATCCGGCCATTAATATTATTAACATCCACGGTACTGGTTTTAAATTGGAAATCAAAACATTGTGACAGAAAGTGTTAGAATAGATAAGTGGCTCTGGGCCGTTCGGATATTTAAATCTCGCAGTCTTGCAACTGACTTTTGCAAACGCGGACGAGTCCTGGTTGGAGAGGAAGCCGTTAAACCCAGCCGGAATATCCATATCGGCGATATTATTCAGGTGAGAAAACCACCTTTGACTCTCACCTACCAAGTTACCGGTCTCATCGAAAAAAGAGGGTCAGCCACTGTTGCTGCTGATAATGTTATCGACCTCACGCCACAAGAAGAAATCGACCGCGCACGTCACTCTCAGGAAAATGCATTCTTTGTCCGTGATCGGGGGACCGGCAGACCCACAAAAAAGGATAGACGCGATATTACAAAACTGGATATCTAAGATTGATTCAATGATTATCTCTCAACAAAAAAGATCTGAAAACATTGCCGAATATATTCTTTATATGTGGCAAATCGAAGATCTCATCAGAGCTTTTGGTTTTGACTTTGGAAAAATTAAACGCGATCTTGCCGACAAGTACGAGGTTGAACCTATACTTAAAAATGATATTGCATTGTGGTATGAAGGGCTGATAGAATCCATGAAATCGGAACAAATCATTCATTCCGGTCATCTTGCCTTTCTTGTAGGCCTGGTCGAAGATCTGAATGATCTTCACTTCAGGTTGATCGAAAGTCCTCACCACTCCGAATACATGGCACTTTATGAAGATGCAATTATCAATATCGGCGATTTCCGAAAAAAAATGGCTGTAAAGGAAAAAATCAGCGATATGGAAGTTTGCCTTACTGTACTTTATGGTTTCATGCTCATGAAAATGAAGAAAAGATCCATTTCCGCGGACACAGCAAGTGCAATTGAAACCATCCGGGCCTTGGTAGCACTTTTATCGCAAAAATATAAGGAATTTGAAGAGGGCACAATTGAGGTTTGAACATAACAATACTTTTCAAGTCCTTTCATTTTCAATAATCACTTGTGATTAATCAAAACTCCAAAGAATCTGTTCTTTAGAATAATAATCCCTGCGTGAGACCAGGGTAGGTTATCTCCTGATAGACAACTGGATCCAACAATTCAGGACAATCTCTTAAAGCACCCCTTTCCGATATTTTTTTGGAAACCGGCCAGGCTTCCATTTTCTCTTCCGAATATGGCTTTAATAAAAAGGAAAACCCATGCCCCGGATTAAGCCAGTCGCGTTCCTGATTGGCATCCAGAATTACCGGCATCCTCTTTTTACGGTTATGGATCATCTGCATCATCGGATTTGCTGAAGTTGTAATAATGGAGAAACTGGTCAGTTCCTCCCCAGTTTCTTGGTTTTTCCATTTTTCAAAAAGTCCAGCCAAAGCAAATGGGTGACCACCTTTTATCCTTATGTAATATGGATACTTCTTACCTTCGATTTCCCGGTATTCAAAGAAACCATCAGCCAGGATAAGGCAGTGGCTGTTAACAGCTGCCCTTCGGAATGCAGGTTTATCGTAAATCGTTTCTGCCCTGGCATTTACAGTACTACCTCTGATTTTAAGAGCCGCTACCGGATCTTTGATCCAGGAAGGAACCAGCCCCCAATTCATCAAACTGATTCCGTTTGGCCTCTCAGAACTTATCACTGGCCACTTCGGAAATTCAAAAGCATTTTGTACAAGCTTGGGACCAAAATACTCTTCCTCAACCAAGGTAATATCAAATCTCTTCTGCAATTTGGCTTTATCAGCCTGAAGGGAGAGAAAAACACACATCGGCTATTTCTCAGTAAATTTCCAATAAAAAGTTTCATTCCCTTTCTTTTCCAAAGCGCTAACCCCTTTGGTCATCCAATCCGGTGCAGGTGAACCTTTGAGATAATGATCAAAGAATTGCATCATTCTCACCGACCAGTCTTTTTTATCCGCCTGTCGGGACAGATTGTGTGGTGCTCCGTTGTAATTGATAAGCCATGCTGGTTTATTCAACCGGCGTAGTGCCACAAATAGCTGAACTCCTTCCGAGAAGGGCACAGCCCCATCAGCGTCATCATGGCGTATCAGGCAAGGAGTAGTTATTCTGTCTGCAAAAAACAGAGGACTATTCTCTATGAAATACTCAGGCTTGTCCCAAAGGCTTCCTCCTATACGACTCTGTGTTTTTTCATACTGGAACTGCCGCACCATTCCACTTTCTGTCCGAATTCCACCGTAAGCTGAAGTCATATTGCTAACTGGTGCCCCAGGTGAAGCTGCAGCAAAAATCCCGGTTTGGGTAATCATGTAAGCTGTTCCATATCCACCCCAGCTCTGCCCTTGTATACCAAGATGCTTCATATCAACATAATCCCGCTTGCCCAATTCCAAAATACCACTCATGATCGCATTGTAAAAGGATTTACCCGGAAATCCTACCTTGAAATGTATATCCGGCATAAAAATCAAGTACCCGTTTGATGCATATTCAAGCGGATTCACCGTACTCGCACTCGCTCTTGGACCATAAAAGGTATGCAACCCATCGGAATGACGCTCATAGAAATAAACAATCATCGGATACTTCTTCGCCGGATCAAGGTTATCAGGCTTGTACAATAACCCCTGATGCTTCTCTCCGTTAAGGTCATTCCACTCCACTAATTCCACCCCTGCCCAAACATATTGTCCTTGCTCTGGATTGGTATTACTGATCTTTCGCCTCCCCAGAAAATCAAGGTCTCCCACCCAGAAATCAGGGAACTCACTAACTGTGCTCCTTGTCCACAAAAGTTTATCCGATTTTTTTGATTTTGTTACTCGTCCGTAAGCACAATCATCCAGCATGATCATTTTTACATCAGGATTCTCCAACGAAAATCGGCAAAATCCGGATTTTTTATTAATAACATGCTTGGCACTGAATAAGTTGTCCTTACTGGCATCCAGGAACTTTTCATCCGGATCAGTTGGCACATAACGAAGGCTGAGGTTATTCTTTCTTCCAAACCCATCGGTGATGCATACCGGCTGCCGTTTCCCATCAGGAGCAAATCTCCAAATGTCGAATTTATCGTAAAGGAAGAGGTTCTCGTCGCTAGCTGTCCATCCCATGGTACCATAGCTGCCCGGATCATCAGGTGTGTCATGGATATCATCAGTAAAACCCGTCGAAATGCCTTGAGTCAGGTTCATGGTCGTTTTATCACGGATGCTATAGCTATACCAAGAACTGTCCGATGGCTCCCACCAATACAAATATTTACCTTCTGGTGAAAGTGAAGGACTAAACTCCACTTTACTAAAAAGCTTGACATCAATCCCGGAATTTAAATCTGTCAACCATACATCTTTCGTATTCTTGTAATTTATAGAATTTCCTAGTCGGTATGGGGTATCACAAAATCCTAGTGCAAAGTCGGAGTCTCCTTGTTTCACCAACCGATAACTCTCAATAAAAAGGGAATCAGCCAACTGCACCATCTGATTCTTCTTAATGTTATAAACTGCCTGATATGTTCTTTTTCGATCCTGATCAACCTGTTTTAATTGAACACTTTGCAATACATCCTCCTGCCAATGCCAAACATCGACAGACACTTTATCATCCGCCAGAAGCGTATCCTTCTCCTCTTTTTTAGAAACTACTTGTTTCGCTGTTCCAAAAAACAATCTTTGCCCGTTTGGGGAAAAACTGATCCTGCCATTCTCGCTCACATTCATCCCTTCGGGCATTCCCTTAGTACCTTTATCAATTAGGCTCCGGGGTCTTTCATACTTATCATTCCAATAATACAGGCTGTAGCTCTTGATTTTGGCAGTATCGGTCGAGAATAGAAAAGCCAGTTCGGTGGCATTCTCATCACATACAAGCCCCTTAACCACTCCTTCTTGAATCCAGATATCTTTTGCAAGACCGGTTTTTGTATCAAATACCCTCACTGTCGAAGTTTTTAATGAGTCTTCCTTGATGCTGACCATATATAACCATTGTCCATGCTTCGAAAAACCAAATTCCGTAACTAATGGAAAATTCTGAGAGTCACGCGTAATTGGATTCATTACAATCAATGGGAGCCCATTAAACTCAGGTTTTTTCTTAGATTTCCTGTCTTCCTTTTTCCCTTCCGGTGTCGAATCTTTCTTCTCTGGTTTAGAGTCTGACTTCACTTCTTCAAGCTGAAAAGCAATCCATGATGAGGATTCCTCCGCTAGTTTGAATGACTTAACCTGTGGAAAAACAATAAGTTTATCACTGCCTAATAGATAAATACCCAGTGAATCCTTAGGCATTTTTTCAGTTTTAACTTTATTGATTTTGGCCTTTCTCACCGTATCTGCCTGTGGAACAATCTTAAAAACAATGAAATCAGAATTTGGGGAAAAGTTTGGCTGGGTAGCCCTGTCGAAAACCCGCTTGTCTGTTGAATCTCCCCACCCTCTTATAAATAAATGTCCATCACCATTTTGAGGATTCACATTCCATGCCAGCCAGTTCCCATCGTCCGATATCTGTTGTGATGAAAGACTTTTCCAGCTGTCATACAGAGTAAAATCGATTGTTTTTTTTGTGCCTTGACCAAATCCGCTGCTCACAAATAGGTTAACAGCTGCCAATAAGAAAATAAGTTTTTTCATTAGATTATTTCAAAAGGTTCATTATCTGTTTTTTACCAAAAGTCGTGGCTCCATCATGTCCAGCATGGCATACTTCACTCCTTCACGTCCAAACCCCGAGTCCTTGACTCCCCCATAAGGCATGTGATCAACCCGGAAAGTAGGCACATCATTTACAATAACTCCTCCAACTACCAGCTTGTCAAATGCCTCATTCATTTCATCAATCCTGTTAGTAAAAACCCCGGCTTGAAGTCCATAAATTGACTCATTTATTCGAGAAATACCCTGGGAGAAACTCCTTACCCGATCAATACACACTACCGGACCGAAAACTTCCAGGTCACAAACTTTCATACCCTGTTGAGTATTTGTAACTACAGTTGGTTCAAAATAAGGTCCGATTCTTCGGCCACCATGAAGAATTATTGCCCCCTGGCTGACCGATTCATCTATCCATTGCTCAACCCGGCATGCATTTGCTTCGTCTATCATAACAGACACATCTGTCATGCTATCCAGGGGATCACCTGATTTCAATTTAGCGGTGGCCTCAATAAACCTTTTTGAAAATTCCTCAAACAGATTTTCAACTACAAAGATTCTTTGTACATGTATACACACCTGGCCTGAATAAGCAAAACCACCGGCTATACATTTCCTTATAGCCAACTGAATATCAGCAGTATCAGAAACCAATACTCCTGCGTTACCACCCAATTCAAGAACTACCTTTTTTCGTCCGCATCTTTCCTTAATCCCCCATCCAACTTCAGGCGAACCTGTAAAAGTGATCAGTTTTACAGCTTCCTCAGTTACTAAAAGGCTGCCGGTCTGCCTGGTCATAGGCAAAATAGATACCGCCCCTTGAGGCAAATCACATTCATGAATGATTTTTGCTAATTCGAGCACTGTCACAGGAGTTTGGGAGGCCGGTTTTAGAATAACAGGATTGCCGGTTGCAATAGCCGGAGCCAGTTTATGGGCCGATAAATTCAAAGGGAAATTAAAAGGAGATATAGCTCCAACCAGTCCTACAGGGAAATACTTCAACCAACCTTCCTTGCCGTCACCAGCCTGGGTCCAATCAATCGATAAAAACTCCCCTGGTATTCGTTTCGTTTCTTCTGAGGCAATATTAAATACCTGTATCGCCCTTTCAACCTCCGCTAAGGCATACCTGATTGGCTTTCCGGTCTCCTGGCAAAGCACCCGGGCCAGAAATTCCTTCTTCAAAGTCATGCCATGGGAAATCTTTAAAAGAACCTCACTTCGGCGATAGGCAGATAAAGATTTCATTCCATCTTCTGCTTTTTTAGCCTTTTCTATAACATATTTTAGTAAGACAGAATCAGCTATACCAGTAATTGCCAATAGCTTACCATCATATGGCCGTTTGACCTCAAGCTTTTCAGTTGTTTCAACAAACTCACCTGCGGCATAAATTTTGTACTTTTCCATACTGAATAATTGATGTTGATAAAAGTAAATAAAGTAAATTTGAAACTATGCGTTATTCAACAATTGCTGTTGTCACTTTGCTTTACTTTTCCTGCGGATTCGCACAAGTTGACTCCGTTAAAAGGGTAAAGTATTCTCCGGAATTTCAGTTTTCCTCTGGTTTGTATCTCGACTTTAGTCAGGTACGCGATAATAACCCAATTCCATCCGTAAGGATCATATCTAATGCTGACCCTCTTGATTTTAACTTCTTTCGAAATCTCATCAAGAATAAGACAATAGGATATTTCGATGAATTCGGTGCCCAACAGGAAATCAGCACCACAAATATTTGGGGGTACTGTCAGGATGGTAAAATCTATATTCAGTATAACGGGGAGTTTAATCGAATTCCAATTATTGGACGCATCTGCCATTTTGTTGCTGATGTTACCATTATCGATAGTCACTATGACCCTTATTATTCCGATTACTATAACGGTGGTTATTACAATCCTTATTACTCGAGGCCATATAGCCGAACAACGAAAACTCGCGAGATGAGACAATACCTTCTTGATTTCGAGACTGGTAAGGTATTGAACTTTGATCGGGAATCAGTCCAGGTATCTTTAATGCAAGATCCGGAACTTTACGATGAATTCATGAAAGTTAAAAAGCGCCAGCAAAACGATCTCCTATTCTTCTTCCTAAGGCGATTGAATGAAAAATACCCTGTTTTGGTACCGATCCGGTAAGCAATACAACAAAAAAGGATTCATCACGTTACATATACAAGGACTAATATTCGTTGATCAACCCTGGAAAGCATCTGTCAGATTCCCATTTTTGATCTGGCACATGCATTTTAGTGTTACAATATGCTTTTTAAATGAAATTCCGATACATCATATTATTATTGACCTTTCTGATTAGGCCAGGTTTTCTGCCGGCCCCTGACCTCCCTCCGGATAGCAACCCATTTCTGCTGCTGGACAAAATGAGAAATGAGATTCTAAAAAACGATAAGGTACGCTACCACCTGAATTACAAACAATTCAAGAAAACTTTAGCCAAATATGAATCCAACTGCAACTGGAAAGAGTATAACCGGTTTGGATTCATCGGAAAGTACCAATTTGGCAAGAGCGCTCTCGATGCTACAGGCTATGGTCACATCAATTTCGAGTCCTTTAAATCGAATCCTTACCTGTTTTCTGAAAAGGACCAAGAAATAGCGATGGATGTACTCCTGAATATTAACGAAACAGTAATGCAGAAATCGATCAATAGGTATGTCGGTTTCATCATGCTTGATTCTATTCGGATAACAAGACCTGGGATTTTGGCTGCTGCTCATCTGGCAGGCCCTGCTAATGTTAAAGAATTCCTGGATTCTTACGGGCAGAAAAATGCACGGGATCGAATGGGCACCAATATCTCAGACTATCTTAATATTTTCTCCCGTTAGCATCCATCTGGATTCACAATTCCACGAGTCCCATTTTTATGCTATTTTTGCTGCTAACCAGCATTTACTATGAATCAGAAACCATCAATACCTAAAGGGACACGCGATTTCGGGCCTCTTCCGATGATGCGTCGTAATTATATTTTCAATACTATCCGATCCGTTTTTCAGCTTTATGGATACCTCCCGATAGAAACCCCGGCAATGGAGAATCTTGATACGCTGATGGGTAAATATGGTGATGAAGGTGATAAATTGGTGTTTAAGATCCTTAACTCTGGCGATTTTGCTAGTGGAATTGGTGAAGAACAACTTCAAAAGCTGGTTGAACATCCTGAATCTTCTCCACTAATCAGCAGGGTTCTTGCTTCACGGATTTCAGAGAAAGCTTTACGTTACGATCTAACAGTACCTTTTGCACGGTTTGTTACCCAGCATCGTGATGAAATAGTTTTTCCTTTTAAACGGTTCCAAATACAACCAGTTTGGCGAGCCGATCGCCCTCAAAAAGGCCGATATCGTGAGTTTTACCAATGCGATGTAGATGTGATTGGCAGTGACTCACTCCTCAATGAAGCCGAACTGTTCAAAATAATCGATGAGGTTTTCTGTAAACTGGGACTTAGGGTAATTATCAAAATCAATAATAGGAAGATTCTGGCCGGTCTTGCTGAAGCTTCTGGTTTAGCCGCAAACGTTACTGATTTTACCGTAACCTTGGATAAATTGGATAAGATTGGTATTGATCAGGTAAAAAAAGAGTGGGTTTCAAGAGGAATATCCGATGAATCAATCGAAAAGTTAACACCCATCATCAGCAAAGCAGGATCTAATAATGAAAAAATTACTGGTCTGAAAGATTTTCTTCATGCTTCTGCCATCGGATTAAAAGGAATTCAGGAGCTTGAAACCCTTTTTAATCTTATCCAAAAGTTCAAACTTACTGCTCCTGTCGAGCTAGACCTTACTCTTGCCCGTGGCCTGAATTATTATACCGGCGCTATAATAGAAGTAAAATCCCTTGATATCCAGATTGGTTCTATTTGTGGGGGGGGGCGCTATGACGACCTTACCGGGATTTTTGGAATGCCCGGCGTATCCGGTGTTGGAATTTCTTTTGGAGCTGACCGCGTTTATGATGTCCTGGACCAAATTAACGCCTTTCCGGCATTTGCCCAAACCGGTACTCAGGTACTATTCCTGAATTTTGGACTTGATGAGGTAGCTGTTTGCCAACCTTTAGCGGATAGCATAAGAGCCAATGGTGTCAGATGTGAATTGTATCCTGATCCAGTAAAAATAAAAAAACAACTTCAGTATGCCGATCAGAACCATATCCCCGTTGTTGTAATGATTGGCGAAACCGAAAGAAATATCAGCAAGGCCTTAGTAAAAATCATGTCAACTGGCGAGCAGAAAAATGTGGACTTTTCGGAACTGGCAACCGAAATCCTGAAAATCATCTGAAGTTATGGAAACCCATCTGATCAGTCCTAAGAGGCTTACCTTGTCAATTATTAAAGATATAATCAGCAAGCCCACTCAACTGGTTTTGTCAGAAGAAGCCAGGAAAAAAATTGTACGTTGCCGGGAATACCTCGATCGTAAGATTAACATGGATTCCGATCCTATCTACGGAGTGACCACTGGATTCGGTGCTCTTCACAATAAAATTATCCCAACAAAGGATCTTCGGACTTTGCAGCTTAACCTGGTAAGATCCCATGCATGTGGCACGGGAGAACCAGTGCCTAAGTCGATAGTTAAAATCATGCTCTTGCTGAAGATACAGTCTCTTTCTTATGGCCATTCAGGAGTCCAGCTTTTAACGGTACTTCGGCTTATCGATCTGTTCAACTTTGATATTCTCCCTGTAGTTTATCAACAAGGTTCTTTAGGTGCCTCAGGTGATTTAGCGCCTCTGGCTCATCTTTCTTTGCCCTTAATAGGCGAAGGTGAAGTTTGGCTTAATGATTCAAAAGTTCCAGCCAAGGTTCTACTCCTGAAATTTGGCCTTGATCCCGTTGAACTTCAAGCCAAGGAGGGACTTGCGCTCCTTAATGGAACTCAGTTTATGAGTGCGTACGGTGTTTGGAACCTCATCAATGGTTTCCATTTATATTCATGGTCCAACTTGATAGCCTCTTTATCCCTTGATGCTTTTGATGGACGAATTGAACCATTCATATCAATTATACAGGAAATCCGCCCTCATCCCGGCCAGGTAAATGCGGCAAGGCAAGTTTTTAACTATCTAACCGATAGTGAATTAATTCACAGAAAGAAATCTCAGGTTCAAGATCCCTATTCCTTTCGATGCGTTCCTCAAGTACACGGTGCAACAAAAGATGCTCTTGATTATGCCGCAACAGTATTTTCCCGGGAGATAAATGCCGTTACTGATAATCCAACCATATTCCCTGAAGAGGATTTGGTAATCTCTGCTGGTAATTTTCATGGCCAACCTTTGGCAATAGCATTTGACCTCATGGGAATTGCTCTTGCAGAATTGGGGAACATCTCCGAAAGAAGAATTTATCAGCTAATTTCCGGAACTCGAAATCTGCCTCCTTTCCTTGTGGCTGAACCTGGGTTAAATTCCGGCTTGATGATTCCTCAATACACCGCTGCATCACTGGTCAGCCAAAACAAACAATTGGCAACACCAGCGTCGGTTGATTCCATTGAATCATCTAATGGTCAGGAGGATCATGTTAGTATGGGAGCAAACGCCGCTACAAAAACATACCGTATAATCACCAACCTTGAAACAATACTGGCTATCGAACTAATGAATGCCGCCCAAGCTATTGAATTCAGGCGCCCCGCCAAAAGTTCTTCGAAAGTTGAAAAATTGCTTGCAAAATATAGGGAAATAGTCCCTTTTATTCAAAACGACGAGATACTCTATCCGCACATTGGCAATTCAGCTGATTTTCTCAGAAAGGTTAATCCAGAGGATCTTTAATACCTTCCCTTCCAGCCCCTCTTGTGTTTCCAGGACTCCTTCCATCACGGATTTGATTGAGCATGTGATTCATGAATTCTTGCTCAATCCTATTTAGTCGCAAAACTTTCTTGATGGGGAGTACTGCCTTCAACCGGATAAAATAATCCTTTTTTAACTGTGCAAGCTTTATCTCCTGATCAAGAATATCATTAAGCATATTGCTCATTTGATCCTCCGATAACTGACTGGGATCAAAGTCTTTGTGCATTTTTTCACGTTTTCCCCACATCAATTCTTCCCTTTTATCAAGGTACTCGTTATAGACTGGCCAGAATTTCTCAGCTTCCTCTACCGAAAGCTCGAGCTTTTCTGTTAAAAATGATACCCGCTCAGCCTTCATCTTTGTCATTGCTTCCTGAAATCGCGATGGCTCATTCTGTCCAAATGAAAATACCGTGATCAGTAGCATGTAGATCATTATCCAACCTCTTGTTTTCATAGTGAAAATTATTAAAAACCTACCGATTGATAAATGTATTCCTCGGCAAGATCCGGATCCATTTGTATAAGTTCATTCACTTCAGCAGAGACCTGCTTTTTTAAATCAATTTTGTTGTCCTCCATATAACCAGCCAATTGACCTTCGTGGAATTCAGCTCCATAAAAATCGACAAACAGTGCAATATTCTCCTGAAATCTCACCTCCTGCAAAGGCTCCCAATAGTAAGCCCGAACGCCAAACCAGCCAATAATGATAGCAGCTGCAATTCCTGAAACCCATGCCATCCATGGTTTTATCAATCGTTGCTTTTTTAATGGTTCTATACTTACCTCTTGAGTTAACCGCTCCATCATCCGATCCGGAAAACCGGCAAAATACCCTTCAGGAACCGTGTACTGATCCTTTCGGTACTGCTCATCTTCCCAAAAATAATTCTTTGTTTTCATCATTTTGCTCTCCAGGTTTTTAGACTAGGATAAACCTGTTCGGTTTAATCAGTTGCTTCAAAAGCTCCTTGTATCTTGCGCACAGCATGAAAATAGGATGCCTTTAATGCACCAACTGAGGTTCCTAGTATCCCTGCCATATCCTCGTAAGTCATTTCATCAAAGTATTTCATCTGAAAAACTGTTTTTTGCTTTGGTGGTAAATGATCAATTGCTATTAAAAGCTTCTGAAACAATTCATCACCATTAAAATACGGGTCAGATTTCAGGCGATCCTTGATAACATTATCCGGGTCATCAGCAATCATAGCTCTTTCTCGCTGACGAGCCTTTAAAAAGGTGATGGCTTCATTTGTGGCTATCCGGTACATCCAGGTAAACAAACCGGAAGTTTCCCTAAATCCGGGTAATCCTTTCCAGATTTTGATAAAAGTATTCTGCAGCACATCATCAGTATCTTCATGTGCTAGTAACATTCTCCTGATGTGCCAGTATAGCTTCTCCTGATACTTTGCCAGAATCAACCGAAAAGCACGATCTCTTTGACGAGGATCGCGGAATTGAACAATTAATTCGGCATCATTGGTTCGATCCATTCAGCCCTCCAACAAGAAGCAAAACCTGATTGACCACATTTTTTGCAGTAAACCCGAACTTTTCATCCAGAATTTCTGCAGGAGCTGAAAAGCCAAAATGATCCAACCCCCAAATCTGGCCATTGGATCCAACCAATCCCTGGAGGGTAACTGGTAATCCGGCGGTCAAACCAAATACTTGGGTAAAAGGAGGAATTACCTCGCTTTGGTAAGCCCTATCTTGTTCTCGAAACAAACCTTCCGAAGGAACTGACACAACCTGAACCTCTAAGTTATATTCATTCTTTAAAATACCAGAAGCCTCCACCAAAGTAGCCACCTCAGAACCATTTCCTATCAAAATTACTTTGGGATTCAACCCTGTTTTGCACACAATATACGCCCCGGATAAGGCTTTGTTGGCAGACTCAATCCTGGTGACCCCTTCTGCGGATGGAAGATCCTGAATATTTTGCCTTGACAAAAGAAGGGCTGTAGGAGTTCCTGTATTGTTCAATGCCATTTTCCAGGAAATAACAGATTCGGCGGAATCTGCTGGCCGCAACACTAACATCGAAGGGTTGCCCGAATGATTACGAAGTTTTTCGAGTAATCTGATTTGCGCTTCCTGCTCCACAGGCTGATGAGTCGGGCCATCTTCCCCTACACGAAAAGCATCATGTGTCCATACATAAATCACCTGCAACTCCATTAATGCAGCAAGTCGAACTGCGGGTTTCATGTAATCTGAGAAAACAAAAAATGTTCCACAAACCGGAATGATACCGCCATGAAGGGCTATCCCATTCGCAATTGAAGCCATCGTCAATTCAGATACTCCGGCATGTAAAAAAGATCCTCCAAAACTATGATACTCCAATGCCTTTGTATTTTTCAAGAATACATCTGTCTTATCAGAATTTGCAAGATCTGCAGACATAACCACCAGATTCTCGATCTGCTTCCCAAGCTCAGCAAGAACCGAGCCGGAGGATTCCCTGGTCGATAGATTAGCTTTCATCTGGAAGTTTCCCCAATCAATTGATGGTGCTTTTTTGTCCAGCCAGCTATCCATTCTGCTCTTCAATTCGGGATTCAGTTTTGCCCATTCCACTCCGGCAGCTTTTCGTTGCGCCACCTTATCACACTTATCATCAAGCTTGCCTTGATAATACTCAGCTACCTCAGGAAAAATGTGGAAAGGATCCGATGGCTCTCCTCCAAGATTCCTGATAGTAGCCTCAAAAGAGGCTCCCGCTTTACTGATGGGTTGACCATGAGTCGAAGTTTTCCCTTCAAAAAGATGACCGCTAGAATCCATACAACCTTTACCCATTATGGTTTTCCCAATAATCAAAACAGGCTTGTTGGTTTCCGAAACCGCGTCAGAAAGAGCTTTGCGTATCTCATCTTGATTATTGCCATTAATGGTTATCACCCGCCACCCCCATGACTGATACTTCATGCTGGTATCTTCACGGGTTACTGCAGAAGTTTCGGTTGATAACTGGATATCATTGGAATCAAAAAACATGATTAGGTTCTTAAGACCAAGGTACCCGGCAATTCGGCCTGCTCCCTGGGAGATCTCCTCCTGAATTCCACCATCAGAAATATAAGTGTAAATCTTATGTGAGGTCCATTCTCCAAACCGGTCAGCAAATATCCTCTCTGCTATAGCGGCTCCAACGGCCATCGTGTGGCCTTGGCCCAACGGACCACTTGTGTTTTCAATGCCTCGACCAGGTTCTACCTCGGGGTGGCCGGGGGTATGACTTCCCCATTGTCTGAAATTCTTCAAATCATCCATGTCGTAGGATCCTGTCAGTGACAAAATCGAATATAACATAGGTGACATATGCCCTGGATCCAGGAAAAAACGATCCCTGAATGGCCATAACCTATCTGATGGATCGAATATTAAAAACTCTGAAAAAAGTACATTAATAAAGTCAGCTCCTCCCATCGCACCCCCTGGATGGCCTGATTTTGCTCTCTCTACCATTGAAGCCGATAATATCCGAATGTTATCCGCCGCCCGATCAATTACTTGTTTGTTCATATATATATGTATCAAGGTTTCTAAGTAACAAAGCGAAAATAGCAATTTTTTTACCTTTGCAGACTAATAAAAAACCTATGGGACTAAAATGCGGCATTATTGGGATTACAAATACCGGGAAAACAACCCTGTTTAACTGTATCTCTGAAACAAAAGTAGCTACCAGCAATTTCGCTTTTAGCACCAACAAGTCAAATCTTGGCCAGGTAAAAGTACCTGACGATCGGCTCCTAAAACTCGATTCCCTCATACATTCCGCCAGGGTAATGCCTACTACCGTGGACATTGTTGATATTCCTGGTTTAACTAAAGGGTCCTCAAAGGGCGAAGGTGTCGGAAATAGCTTTCTTGCCGACATCCGCAATTGTGATGCCCTAATCCATGTTGTTCGTTGTTTCGATGATCCCAATCTACCTCATATCGATACGACCATCAACCCGGTCCGTGATCGGGAAACCATCGATCTGGAACTGCAGATCAAGGATTTAGATGCCATCGATAAAAGAATTTTAAAACTCGAAAAGGCAGCGCGAACTGGTGATAAGGCTTCTAAGCATGGATTAGATGTGGTCAATGGGATAAAAGCACACCTGGAAGATTTTAAGAATGTAAGAACCCTTAACCTTTCTCCCGAAGAGTTGGAACACATTAGCGATTTATGCCTGCTATCCTTAAAACCTGTTATTTACGTTTGCAATGTTGATGAAAAATCTGCAATTAGCGGAAATTCATACTCTGATCGGTTTATCGAATCTGTAAAAGATGAAAAAGGTGAAACTCTAATTATTGCGGCTAAGGCGGAATCAGATATTGCTGAATTGGAAGACATGGAAGACCGTTTGGCATTTTTATCCGAACTAAAGCTGAATGAACCAGGAGTAAATAAGCTGATACGTTCTGCATTTTCAATACTAAACCTCGATGTGTTCTTTACAGCCGGTCCAAAGGAAGTCAGGGCTTGGACTATCCGGAGGGGTGCCACGGCCCCTGAGGCTGCTGGTGTAATTCACTCTGATCTACAAAGAGGATTCATCAGGGCCGAGGTGATTAAATATAAGGACTACATCTCCTACAAAACAGAAGCTGCTTGCCGCGATGCCGGAAAACTGTTTATTGAAGGAAAAAACTACATTGTCGAAGACGGAGATGTACTCCACATACGTTTTAATGTCTGATAAATACATGAAATATGCGGAAAAAGCTAAAAATTGCCTTTACATTATTAAACTTTTTTGGATTTTTTTCACTTTACAATATTGAAGCTCAAACATCTGCGGATAAACCTTCCCTAATTGTCGGCATTGTTGTTGATGGGATGAAATATGATTGGATTGAACGCTACTGGAGTCTTTTCAGTGAGGGGGGATTCAAAAAACTGATCCGGCAGGGAACTACCTATACCGACACCTCTGTTCCATATCTCTTTGCTGACCTCGGATCTTCATGTGCTTCGATATCCACCGGTGCGCCTCCGGCAATTCATGGAATAATTGGTGAAAATTGGTACAGCAGGCTTCGACGCGAACAGGTTAATTGTACAAAAGATTTTTTGGCAAGATCTATCGGCATTAATAACAACAATGGAAAACACTCTGCTAATCAACTATTATCCAACACCATAGGAGATCAAATAGTTTTGTCTTCAGATTACAAAGGGAAAGTAATTTCGGTGTCGTTCAGAGCCGAGCCTTCCATTTTGCTAGAGGGTCATATTCCAGGCTCAGCCTATTGGTTTGATGTGCAGTCTGGAAATTGGATTACCAGTTCACAATATGCAAATACTCTACCTTCCTGGGTCACCAGTTTCAATTCTAGAAATTCGGTAAACGAATACCTGACACGCGATTGGGATCTATTATTGGCCGACATTCTTTATTCCAGCTGCCCACCCGACGATAATGATCTTGAAACAGGCTATTTTAACCAATTCAAAACCTTTCCTTTTAAGTTGAGCCGCATTAGAAAAGAAAGCCTTGGCCAGGATAACGAAATATTGGGAATGATGCCATTTGGAAACACCCTCTCTACTGAATTTGCTTCTGCTGCAATTATTGAGGAAGAACTTGGAAAAGATGATCAAACAGATCTTCTTTGGATTTGCTATTCGGCCATCAATCAGATAACCAAATTATTCGGTCCTGATTCCAGAGAAGTAGCAGACGCGCTTCTTAGGCTGGATATGGACATTCAACGGCTTCTTTACCAAATCGAAGAAACAGTTGGAAAAGAAAAAACACTCGTATTCTTCACATCAACTCATGGCTCCTGCATGGATCCGGACTATAGCAAGGCGCTTAACCTGCCAGGAGGATTCTTCCGGTACCAAAATGCAGTGGCACTGTTAAACTCCTACCTGAGTGCTATTTATGGCGAAGGTAACTGGGTTGAGTATTACCGTCTTCATCAATTATACCTGAATGAAACACTTATCGATCAGAAAAACCTCTCTTTTACCATCATTCAGGATCAAGCAGCCCGATTTCTTACACATTTTGATGGTGTTGCAAGAGCTATTCCAGCCGATCGAATGTTATCGGGAGCTGTAACAAGCCCTTGGGGCAATTTGGTCCAGAACTCCTATAACCCTGACAGAACCGGTGACCTGATTCTCATACTTCAGCCTGGTTGGATCGAGGAGGAAAACACAGATAGCGATTCCCGGTCACCATATTCCTACGATACCCATGTTCCACTAACCTGGTATGGATGGAAAATACCCAAACAAACAATCAACCGCCCCGTGACTGTTCTTGATATTGCCCCAACTTTGTCCCATCTTCTGAATATTTCATCTCCATCAGGAGCAACAGGCAAAATGCTTTATGACCTGAATAAATAAAAAAGGCCGTCAGAGATGAATGACGGCCTTAGATCTTTTTTGCGTATTACTTCTTATATATCAGCAAACTATTCCGATAACCAGGTTTGTCCAGATACCAATCGGGGAATAAAACACCACCCGACTCAGCCCAAGCGCCGAATTTCGTGTAACCCTTGATAATATCGTTCTTTTCTATCATGTATTCAAAACTCCCTGGTAAATCCATCATCCAGATCAAATTTTGTTTGGATTTATAGTATTTCCCTGCCAAAGGGTTGCTCGCATCATGCGACTGTCCGAAATAAGACAAGTCAGCAAGATCTGTCGGTAAATGCCCGCTCAGGTGAATTTCCTTACCCCTTGAGCCATCAACAATCAGGAATGGATTATAAGGAGCCTGTCCCATCGCTGCAATAGTTTGGGAAGTATTGAATACTACATTTATTGTAATCGTTTTAGGCTCAGTCCATCCATTCCCGGGGATTACATTAACACCTGTCCCGGTTCCCGAATAGGATAAAACATCATAAGCATCTTCAAAAGCCACAATTACCGCTTTGCTCTGCCCCGCCTCAACTCCATTACCTCTTAGTTTAACATAATCTCCATTAACATTATATCCTGAAACTGATTCAACTGCATCAGCCGAAATAGGTAGCTGAATACCAAAGCCGTTCCGGTAAGATGCTCCAATAGCCTTTGTTTTCAGTTGAATCGTCATTTGCTTGATTTGATTCTTAGGATCTGCAACTTGGTTAAAATTGTAATCAACAACCAGATCGTTGAAGTCAAAATCCCCTAAGCCCGGCCACAAATCCTCAGCCAGAAAGGTTCCAAAAACACCCTTTGCAGGATAGAAATAATTGAAAGCTAAATTTTTATCGTCCGGATAATCATCAAAGGTATCAGTTATACCATCTTTGTCACGATCTGATGGTGTATCCATTGGTGGAACTCTCGAAATATCCACTGCTCTAACAGGATTTGCAGTAACATAAAAGACACAGTCATTAAAATCTTCATCTGACCCTGACATTCGATCCAGATCTTCGAATCCCAATAACAAAACGCTTCTCTTGGTATCGTAGAGCAAAACGGTATGCTGCTTCTTTGTTACATTGCTCTCAGGATTAAAGCCAGGTTCAGAATAGTAAACCTTTGACCCACTTACCTTACCTCCATTCCAACCGTATGGAACCAGAAACCAACCAATGGCTTTGCCACCAGGAAACCTGCCAAGAAAAACTTTATCTCCGGATGTAAGTCCTCCTCCACTACCTGAGTAAGATGCGTTGGGGAAAATCACGTTGTATTTATTGATTTCTGCTGCTGTTTTTGGAGGATTGCTAATATCATATAGATAATAACCCAGCGAGTTTAAATAGCCAGCTCCTTCATGAACAAAAGTAATCCAAACATCGGCTTCCTCATTTAGAACAATATCCCCTTCGTTGCCAACAGCAAGATAGTCTGGATGACTCACTGGCAAACGCTGATTCTCTGGTAATGAAGCATTCACATCTTTCAGAAAATCCTGGGTAATAACATCCCGGGGTGTAGTAAGGTAACCCGGAACACCCTGACTATTATAAGCCCCTAAATATGTATAAGTTAGCCCTGATTTTTGCCCGGCTTGAGGATTTGTCGAAAAGGTAATGGGAAGTGAATAGGTACCCTCACCATAATGATAAACTGCAGTTCCGCCAAATATCGGTACTGCAACGAGTGACTCCAAGCCGACAAAATCAGTTCTCAAAAAAACGGTATCCATGAATGAAGGCAGTCTGAACTTTACATCAATCCTGCCATCGTCTCCAGATGCAAAAGTCCCGATCAGGCGCGCTTCCAGGTTGGGTTCTTCGCTTGGTCCAGGATCGTCCAAATATACTTTTACAGGAACACTACTCATAGTCATGGTTGAATTCTTTACCAAAACACTGAGGTTAACATCATGAGTCGTTTTAAAATCAAACCCTTCTGGAATTTTAAGGTCTTTGGTGGTGCCAGAATTCGTATTGGGTAAGTTAGTATCCTTGTGGCATGAAGCCAGGATCAAAAACATTCCTAAAAACAAACAAACAGATATCTTTTTCATAGCTTTATTTTATCTTTATTACCACAGTTAATCAAACCCTATGCCACTTAAATTTCAAATTTTATTAAAGTATTGAAATCCATTTGTTTGAACAATTATTTAAATAAACATATATTCCATTATCTGGAATTTTTCCACAAATAAACGCCTTCCCAAACCTGAAGAACTCATCTCGTCAATATCCAATGAAAAAAAGCTCGATAATTAACCTGATTGTTTCCTTACTGGTAATTTTCATCATAACCTCGTTTCAGGAGGAACATGACAATAAAGTTAACATAATCTGGGATGCGCAAATTGATTATCTTCAAGGAAAAGAATTTGCACAAAAAGGTATTACCGGGCAAGGCTTGAGAATTGCTATCCTGGACGGTGGATTCCCCGGCACCAACACCCACCCGGCTCTTAAACACTTAATTGATAGAAAGAAGATTCTTTCAACCTGGAACTTTGTAAAAAACAAGGAAAATGTTTTTACGGGCGATTCGCATGGCACCGCTGTCCTTTCCTGCATTGCCGGAATTCTCAACGGACGACCGCTGGGCCTTGCTCCTGATGCAGATTTTTTGCTTGCCGTTACAGAAACAACAGGAGAACCTCGTTCTGAAGAGTTAAATTGGGCTAAAGCAGTTGATTGGGCAATTGACCATGGTGCCAATATCATACAATCCTCTTTGGGATATACATATCATCGATATTTCACCTTCGATTTGGATGGACGGCACAGCATTGCAGCTCAGGCTGCTGCCCGAGCTGCCCGAAAAGGTGTTCTAATCGTTAATTGTAATGGTAACGAAGGACAGAGCAAATGGCAAACGGTCGTTACCCCTGCTGATGCTGATTCTATACTTAGTGTGGGAGCCATAGACATTGTTACTGGCTTGGTAGCAGGTTTCAGTTCAGTGGGTCCGACAGCTGACAAGAGAATAAAACCTAATGTTTGCGCGCCAGGGAAAGTGATTACTTTAAATCCCAAGGGTGGCATTCGAATCATGGAAGGAACATCCTTTTCTGCTCCTTTAATTACAGGCTTTGCTGCATGCACCTGGCAAATGAACAGATCCCTGCCCGCTCAAGACATAATAAAAATGATCGAAAAATCGGGGCATCTCTACCCATATTTTGACTATTCACATGGATTCGGCATACCTCAGGCTTCCCGAATCATTAACCCCATTCAGGACACTTGTTCGGGTAAAATTGCGATCACTGAAATTAATCAGGATCTTTTCATTCATGTTTGGAACAGCAATTTGAGCACAGTGTCACCGAGGAATGAACCATACCTCTATTTTAAATTTAGTGACACATTAGGATTCGTCATCAAATATGGGGCGTACAGAATGGAGAGTGAGGCCCCGTTGGTCCTAAGTTTATCCGAATATAATAAAGGCATCATCTTCCAATGTAGCTTTAATGGAGAAATTGCAGAATGGAAAGTACAAAAATAAAAACCTGGGTTGTTTCAGTTTTCCTGCTGAGTGTCTCTCTGGTTAATGTGTATCCTCAGGAATTGATGTTCGAAAAAAACTCTGCTGCTTTAACAACTCATCCAAATTTCGGCCCTAATCGAAAGTACTACTGCCATCCATTCCTATCATATTCATTTTTTCTTCCTTCCTACAATGGAGCTTACTTTACAACAATTCCAGTGATTTCTGGCCAAACCAGATTTGGGCTCCGAAATAAGGTTAAAATTACTAAGTCTTTGGCACTTTTGTCCGATTTCGGTATCAGCCGTCGCTTTTTCAGAATCACTCAATTTCCAAACAAGACTTTTCCGGATACCTCGAAACACCATTCCCAATCTATTCTTACTAACCAACTTTTTGGGGGATTCTTTGTAAGGTTAAGACATAGTCAATCTGGGGATTACCTGGGAAACTATTTCGACTTTGGAATATTAGTAGCAGCATCACTTGAAAGTCAACTCCTATCAAAAGACCTGTTTTTTTCTAACGATTCCAACCCTTTCATGACAGAAAAAACCGCTCGGTCTGTATTGAAAAATATAAATCCTTTTGCATCCTGCATGGCAATACGGCTGGGTTTCGATCGATTCAGCCTTTTTGCGACATATCTTTGGACTCGCACTATCAAGACGAAATCAATTAGTGACCTGCCAGCTCTGGAAATCGGATTCGAGATTTCACCTATCCGTTATTGAAGCTATCTCTTTCTGCAATCAATTCAGACAACCGGCATTGCCTGTTTTCTATAGCACTTCCTACCACTACTAAATCGGCACCTGATTTATACGCATTCCTGATATCTGCTGCGGTACGCATTCCTCCTCCGATTATAATTGGAAGATTTATTTTTTGAGAAACCATGGAAATCATTTTCAGAGGAACAGGATTATGCGCCCCACTTCCGGCATCCAGATAAATTACTTTTAATCCCAGCATCTCACCTGCCATTGCTGTTGCTAAGGCTATGTCGGGTTTTTCAGGTGGAATAGGCTGAGTATTACTCATATAGGAAACAGAAGTCTGCTGACCTCCATTTACCAGTATGTATCCGGTAGGGATAATCTCTATACCCGACTCCCACAAGAAGGGGGCTGCTATTACATGATTACCGATAAGATACTCTGAATTTCTCCCGGAAATAAGAGATAATAACAGCATTCCATCGGCCTTTGTACTGAGTTGAAGTGGTGATCCCGGAAATAACACTACCGGAATTTCAATCTCTGACTTTATCTTGGTGATCAATTGATCTATATGATTGGAAACCAAACTACCTCCAACGAAGATCAGATCTATACCTGCTTCCCTGGCCTCAGAAAGCTGACCGGAGAGAAAATTCTCTTCCCATTTGTCAGGGTCAATTAGCCAGGCTAATGCCTTTTGACAACCTTTCAGATTGTTGAGAAAAGGTAAAATCATTTTATTGGTTTCTCCAACTTATTGATTCAATCATCCTTACCAAATCCATGCGAAGAAATTCCACCACTGGTGCCAAAGAGTCCTTATTGGGCTGACAATCAAAATATAACGCACCTCTGAGAAAGTGAGTTACGCTATCAGTTGCATAAAATTGCATTGAGGATGCTGTATTTCCTTTAATATCAAAAAGAACACTATAAACTTTGTTAAGGGATTCCGCATATTCCGATTGTACTATGGCATCTGCCTTAACACTATGTTTATATGCATAAGAATGGGTATCATCAATTAAACTTGCCAAACTAGAATTTACTTTTTTATAGGTCAAATATATGCGACTTTTGAATTGAGGGAACTCAACATTGAGCCAAAAGGCAGCAGTATCTGTGTCTTTCCATTGTCCCCTATATGGCTTGATCAACGCGTATAAAGGATAATCAAAGGTATAAGGGTAATCTCCCTGAAGTTGCTGATACTCCTTTTTAGGGAAATCGATACGAAAATAACCTCGCGGTTTAGGGCTATAATCCGGTTTACATCCAAGGGAAATGGCCGTGAATAAAAACAAAACAAAACAGGTTGAAAAACTGACCTTCATAATCTTCTATGCAATAGTAATTTCGATTTCCTTTATCCTCCGATCGTCACGACTCCTTACCACAAACGTAAGATAATTCAATTGAATCTTTTCATCAAGATTCGGGATTTCCCCTTTGAGCTCCAATACTAACCCAGCTATGGTCTCAGCCCCTCCTTTTATTGACTCAAAATAACTTTCGTCCAGCTCAAGAGCCTTTACTAAATCGTGCAAACTGGTTTTGCCATTGCAGAGGAATGTTTTGTCTCCTAGTTTCTGAATCATTAAATCTTCTTCGTCTGATTCATCTCTGATTTCCCCTACAATTTCCTCCAGGATATCTTCGAGGGTAATTAACCCCGATGTGCCTCCATATTCATCAACCACAATAGCCATGTGCATTTTGTTCCGCCTGAATTCTTGAAGGAGATCGTTAATTCGCTTATTATCTGGAACAAACAAAGCTGGTCTTATTAAGGATTGCCACCTGAAATTATTACTTTTCTGCAGGTGAGAAAGGAAATCCTTGACATATAATATTCCACGTATGTCATCCAGGTTTTCTTGATAAACAGGAAACCTTGAATATCCCAAATCCACCATACGTGCGAATACCAGTCGAAAAGGCTCTTTGATGTCCAAAGAAAAAATATCAACCCTTGGTTTCATTATTTCACCTACAGAAATATTACCAAACCTGACAATTCCTTTCAGCATCTTCTCCTCCTCAACAAGCTCTGGTCCGGTTAGATCCAATGCATCCGAAAGATGATCCATTGTCAGTGGAGAGTTAATATCTTTGATTCGTTTCCTGACAATAGAAGTGGAGCCGATTAAGACTTTGCTTACAGGATGCAAAACCCGAACCATTCCGGTGACTGGAGTTGCCATCATTTTTGAAAGCCTTAGAGCATGACGAGTTGCGTATATTTTGGGCAATACTTCCCCTATGAGCAAAATCAAAAAAGTAATGACAACTATCTGAATTATGAACTTTAATACAGGATGTTCCGGAAAACTAAGAATTGCATCCATAACCCATGTTGACAAGATCACTATTCCCATATTAATCAAATTGTTAGCGACCAATAACGTTGCCAGTAGCTCCTCTGGGTTATGCAATAACTCCAACACTCGCTTGAAAGATTTAATACTTCCTTGATTAAGTTGCTTTCTCTCATTGGGACCAATCGAGAAAAAAGCAACTTCCGCTCCGGAAATCAGAGCAGAAGCTGCCAACAAAAACAGGATAACCGTCAATTCAATGATTACGCTGAGATTCAAATTATTCCTTGTTCTTAGTTAAAATGGTAAATCATCACCTGTCGTAGGATTATCCAGCTCTTCTGGAGGATGTGTAGGCATCGGCTCAGGTTGGGAAAGTCCGGAAGAGTGATAAGTTTGTTGCGGTGAATTATCCTCCTTTTTGCCCAAAAAACGAATATTATCTGCAACGATCTCACTAATATACCGTTTGGCACCATCCTTATCATCATACTGTCGGTTGGTGATCTTTCCTTCCACATAAATTTGGTTGCCCTTACGGATATACTTTTCAGCAAGATCTGCCAATTGTCGCCAGGCAACAATATTATGCCACTCAGTGCTCTTAACCAGCTCTCCTGCCTTGTTTCTGTAGGTTTCGGAGGTGGCTAGAGTAAACCTTGCTACAGAAGCCCCCCCCTCCAAGTGCCGTACCTCAGGGTCTTTTCCAACATTTCCAATTAGAATTGCTTTATTTACAGACATTTGAATTAAAATTAATTGATGATTAAAAATACAAACTATTCTCACGTTTCAAAACTTAAAACATTGACTGACCGGCCGGATCATTATCACACCTATATAGATGCATGTTTTCGTTCCCAATGGAAAAAAAAGAAAAATATTTTTTCAATCGAAAGATTATTTCAGAAAAAGATATATATTTGCAGACCGATTGTAATTAGTTGATAATTAAAGTATTTATAGCGATGACTAAAGCAGACATTGTAAACGAAATCAGCAAGAACACTGGTATAGAGAAAGTTGCTGTACAGAAGACGGTTGAAGCCTTTATGGGTACCGTAAAAACCTCGTTAGTAAATGGTAATAATGTATACCTGAGGGGATTTGGAAGTTTTATCGTTAAGAAAAGAGCCGAGAAAACTGCCCGGAATATCTCGAAGAATACAACGATTATCATTCCTCAGCACTTCATCCCGTCGTTCAAACCTGCGAAGACTTTCGTTGCGAAAGTAAAAGATCAAGTAAGAAAAAAGAAGTAGTACTGCAATTTAAAAATTGAATTTGACATGCCAAGCGGAAAAAAACGCAAAAGACATAAGATGGCAACGCACAAGCGGAAAAAACGCCTGCGGAAAAATCGCCATAAGAAAAAGAAATAGTCTTACGATAATTTTGCATAGCATAAACCTAAAGAGTTTCTCTTTAGGTTTATGCTGTTTATTGCACAGACATTTTCTCCATTTACTCTTCTCCCAAAAGATATAACGAGTTGTGAGTAATGAACTGATTATAGATGCCAGTACAAGCGAAATAGCAATTGCTCTCCTTGAAGAAAAAAAGCTGGTAGAACTCAATAAGGAAAAATCAAATATTCAATTTGCGGTAGGTGACATCTATCTTGGCAAGGTAAAGAAAATTATGCCAGGTTTAAATGCTGCTTTCGTAGATGTTGGGTATGAGAAAGATGCATTTTTGCATTATCTCGACCTTGGCCCACAGTTCCAATCTCTCAATAAATATCTGAATCTTGCTTTGAGCAGGAAAACCAAGCTTCCTATATTGGATAAGTTTAAAACTGATCCAGATATTGACAAGCATGGCAAGATTTCCAATTTGATGAAAGCCGGTCAGGAAATCCTCGTTCAAGTAGCAAAGGAACCAATCGCATCAAAAGGACCACGGTTGACCAGCGAAATTTCTTTGGCTGGCCGTAACTTGGTTCTCCTACCTTTTTCAGATAAAGTCTCAGTTTCTACAAAAATCAAATCTGAGGAGGAGCGCGACAGGCTAAAAAGACTGATCCTGTCAATAAAGCCTAAAAATTATGGCGTAATTGTTAGAACTGTTGCCAAAGAGCGCAAAGTCGCCGTTCTGGACGCCGAACTAAAGTCTCTGGTTGAAAGGTGGGAGTCGATCTTTCAGGATATAAAGTCTGTGGAACCCCCTACCCTCGTTTTGGGAGAACTTAACCGCACCTCCGCAATTTTAAGGGATATTCTTAATCCTTCTTTCAACAGCATTTCTGTTAACGATCAAGCTCTTTTTCGGGAAATACGAGATTTTATCATTACGATAGCCCCGGAAAAACAAAAAATTGTAAAGTATTACTCAGGTAACACTCCGATTTTTGAACACTTTGGAATTGATAAACAAATAAAAACCCTGTTTGGGAAAACCGTTTCCTATAAAAGTGGAGCCTATTTGATTATTGAACACACTGAAGCTCTACATGTTATTGACGTAAACAGTGGAAATCGTTCTCAATCTGCCAGTGACCAGGAAACAAATGCACTCGATGTAAACCTTTCAGCTGCTGATGAAATCGCCCGCCAACTCCGATTAAGAGACATGGGCGGAATCATTGTGGTTGATTTCATTGATATGGTGAAAGCCGAAAACCGGCAAAAGGTTTTTGATCGGATGAAGGATGCAATGAAAGCCGACAGAGCCAAGCACCATATTCTTCCTGTTAGTAAATTTGGGTTGATACAGATTACCCGCCAGCGGGTCAGACCTGAAATGGATGTTCAGATTATGGAAACTTGTCCAACATGCAGCGGCACTGGCGAAGTCACTCCAAGCATTCTCGTACTCGATCAGGTATTAAACCAATTTCTCTATATTCTTGATAAATACCCGAAGCCGAACCTAACACTTAAGGCCCACCCATACCTGGCAGCTTACCTGATTCATGGATTTCCCTCAATCCGGTTAAAATGGTCGTACAAAAACCGTAACTGGCTCAAAATCATTTCTGATCCTAATCTAGGAATTCTAAATTATGAATTTCTTGATAAAAATGGCGAGAAATTCGTTATCTAAACAACCTTTTACTTTTTTAATTTATGTCCAGCAAGAAGGAATTGCGCTATCTCTTGTTAACCTTTTGTATGTTAACGCTGTCTGTATGGTCAGGCAAGTCACAAATGGTAGATCCTGTAAATTGGACCTTTTCAGTAAAGCAGGTAAATGACAGTATCTTCGAATTGCATTTCAATGCTGCCATTGAACTACCTTGGCATATGTATAACCAGGTTGTTCAGAAAGACGGACCTGAGCCAACTGTATTTTCATTCGACCCTTCATCCGACTTTCAGCGAATCGATAGTGTAGCTGAGATTACAAAACCGCTAGAAGAGTTTGACAAGATGTTCAATTTGACGGTTCACTTTTTTTCTGTTGAAGCTGAATTCATGCAGAAAATTAAAATCGTTAAAAAAAAGCCAACTATTGTCAAAGGGACTATCGATTTTCAGATATGCGATGACAAGCAATGCTCTCTAGGATCCACTGATTTCTTATTCAATATTCCGAGTTCAACCCATTCAGGTAATGAAACGGTTGCTGCTGAAGCAGATCAAGGAGTAACCCAACCTATTACCGGGTCTACAAAGCACCTGTGGGGGCTTTTCTGGTTAGCTTTTGGCAGCGGTTTGATAGCTTTGCTCACTCCTTGCGTTTTTCCAATGATACCAATGACAGTATCTTTTTTTATGCATGGTGAAAAATCTAGGCGCAAATCGTTGTTCGAGGCGATTTTCTTTGGTATTTCCATTGTCGCAATTTTTGCCATCATTGGAACTATCGTTGCAGTTACCTTTGGACCCGGTATAGCCAACTTCCTGAGTACCCATTGGATTCCCAATGTTCTGTTCTTTCTCATCTTTCTTTTTTTCGCCGCTTGGTTTTTTGGAATGTTTGAAATCAATTTGCCAAACTGGATAATTAGTAAATCGGACAAACGTGCGGATAGAGGCGGATTAAGTGGTCCATTCTTCATGGCTTTTACAACTGTATTGGTTTCGTTTTCCTGTACAGGTCCTATTGTTGGTACCGTTTTGGTTCAGTCAGCCGGAGGTCAAATACTACAACCAATAGTTGGAATGCTAGGTTTTGGAATTGCATTTGCACTTCCGTTCACATTGTTTGCCATCTTCCCTTCCTGGTTAACATCATTACCAAAATCCGGTGGTTGGCTGAATTCAGTAAAAGTGCTATTAGGTTTTATTGAACTTGCTCTTGGACTGAAATTTCTGAGCATTGCTGATCAAACCTATCACTGGGGTATTCTTGATCGTGAAGTTTACCTGGCTTTCTGGATCGTCATTTTTTCGTTAATGGGAATGTATCTTCTTGGCCGAATAAAATTCAAACACGATAGCGACATAACACACGTCGGAGTTCCTCGCCTTTTGCTTGCAATCGTTACCTTCACTTTTGTTGTTTACATGATCCCAGGTATGATCGGAGCACCATTAAAAGCTCTCGCCGGGTATTTACCTCCAGAAACCTCCAGCGACTTCGATTTAAAACACCTGATACGTCAAAGTTCTCAAACGAGCAATATTAACTCATCCAACAATCTGGGAATCTGCGAGAAACCTGAATATTCTGATAGGCTGAAACTTCCTCACGATTTAAAGGGTTATTTTGATTTTGATCAGGCCCTGAACTGCGCAAAAGCACAAAATAAACCGGTTTTTGTTGACTTCACTGGGCATGGTTGCGTTAATTGCCGCGAAATGGAACAGAGAGTATGGGTTGATCCCCGCGTTTTGCAAAGATTACAGGAAAATTTTGTGCTTGTCGCATTATATGTTGATGATAAGGTTATTAAACTACCTGAATCTGAATGGATCACATCAACTTATGATGGAAAGGTTAAAAAGACATTGGGAAAGAAATATCAGGATTTTCAAATCACAAGATTTGGTCAGAATACACAACCACAATATGCATTACTTGATCCTAATGGCAAGTTATTAATTCCAACCCGATCATATGATCTTAATGTTGATGCCTTTATCGATTTCCTTGACAAAGGGGTAGCTGAATTTAACAAAAAGAAATAACCAAAATGATTATTCTCTGATCACCTAACATTCACTTAGCTTCCTAGTTTCCTAGTTTCCCATTTTACCTGATCCTGCGGTTTTCCGAACCGCTCCTTCTTGGAAATAATTCAAGTATTTTGCAGAAGGTGATTCAATAAAATCACCACAGTTATACTTCGACCACTTCAAATCAACAAGTTGTATAGTTTTCTGATCCATGATCGTTGGATTAGGCCATGGACGAGTAAACGAATCAAGCTCAAAGGTTTTTACAGTAGCGTCAACAAACAATGTTCCATTGAGTCTTCCTTTGGATGATGGGAAAACTTTTACATCAGTGTCAACTTCAACATTGCTGCCAGTCAGCCAAACAACTGCTCTGATATCCGTTAAGTCAACCCAATCATCAAAAATGATCCAGAATCGAATAGCGCTGAACGCGTCAAACAACCTGATTTCATCCTCAATGTCTTTCACCATCCCTGAATATGACTTTTTTAAAGATAATAATCCAATGCTGACCCCCTTTTGAACCCATTCAAGGTTCATTTGTACAATTTGCGGATTTTGAGAACGAAAAGCTATAACAACTTGCTCATCAATAAAAACAGCTTCATTTTCTGTATTGAAAATTTCCGGCCCAGTTGCATCCAGTCCCATTTTTCCACCAAAGGCAGGCACTCTTGAGGAATGATCCAAAATATCTAACGGTCCTTTTGCCTTTTCTATATGCAAGGATGGGTCAACCCGATTGGATACATGCCGTGCAAGTGCTAAATAATCAGTTAATTCAGGACCACCGCTTGTAATCACGAGAAATTTGGAAAACATCATTTGGCCAGCACCCCATAAAGTGTGTAAGACTTTAATCCCTTGTCCGGGATAAGATGAAACGATTTTTGTCAAAACGATATTATGTGCAACTCCCTCAATAGGCAAATGAAAGTCCGTTAACTCTGGAACCATGGCCATTTTAATCATCGGTTTAAATATCCGCTCGGTCGCCCAGGCAAACCAAGCAT
Source organism: uncultured Bacteroidota bacterium (assembly GCA_903919925.1). Taxonomy (GTDB): domain Bacteria; phylum Bacteroidota; class Bacteroidia; order Bacteroidales; family UBA12481; genus UBA12481. The sequence continues at coordinate 49,458 of CAIXKO010000012.1, forward strand.
CTTCCTGGGGCGGTATACCAACAATTGTTGCTGGGAAAATGGCATGGCGCTTATGAGTAATAGCAGTCAAATGAAAAATCGGGAATTGATCTTCAAGAGAATAAAATCCGGTATGATCACCAAAAGGTCCCTCCATTCTAAAGGAATCATTTGGATCAACATAACCTTCCAGGATGAAATCGCAATCTTCAGGCACCCAAATGTCTTGTGTAATACACTTAACCAGTGTAACAGGTTTATTGCGTATAAAGCCAGCTAGCAGGTACTCATCAATACCATCAGGAAGCGGAGCAGTTGCACAATAAGTATAAACTGGATCACCCCCAAGAGCAACCGCAACTGGCATCCTCTTTCCCAACCGCCGGTACTCATTTAAGTGTCTGGCTCCCGTTTTATGCATATGCCAGTGCATACCCGTTAAGGATGGTCCATAAACCTGCATTCTATACATACCCAGATTAGAGGAACCGGATAAAGGATCAACCGTATGAACCAAAGGCAATGTTAAAAAAGGTCCTCCGTCAAACGGCCAACAAGTTAGCACAGGCAACGTCAATAAATCCGGATTTACACAAATGACTTCTTGAGAATCTCCCTTCCTATGTTTATGCTTTGGTAACCAACGCGAAATTTTACCTAATATTGGTAACCTCCGCAAATTCGCTGAAAAGCCAAAATCGCCTCGTGTAATCATTTCTAGAAGCTTTTGAATTTCATCAGCAAGTTCCTCAGGTGAACGATTCCCAAATGCGATTTGTATTCTCTTTTCTGATCCAAGAGAATTTATCAAAATAGGATATTGGCTACCATTATCCTCAAACAAAAGCGCTTTCCCACCAGCTATCTCCTTAGAAAATCGATCAGTAATTTCTGTAATTTCCAGATAGGGTGAAACGGTTTCTTTAATTCTGATCAATTCACCAGCCTGTTCGAGCTTATCAATAAAAGATAATAGATTCATGTGCGACTACATTATTTTTACAAGATAAAAAAACCCAGGTAATAATTACCTGGGTTTTATCTTTAGTCAATATTTTTTAATGCTCAACTTTCTTTTGAGTCACTTATTGCCTTATCGTCACCAATTGCTTTTGTATCAGAAGGTTTGACAGTCTTCCTTGATCGTCTGGTTGCCTTAGCTTTAACATCAGTTTTTGACACCAACATATTTTCATTAAAATCAACCAATTCAATAATGCACATTTCAGCACTATCGCCAAGACGTGTTCCTGTTTTCAGTATCCGTGTATAACCTCCTGGCCTATCACCAATTTTCTGAACTACTTCACGAAAGAGTTCGGTAACTGCTTCCTTATCGCTTAGATAACTAAAAACAGTCCTGCGGGAATGTGTAGTATCTTCTTTAGCTTTTGTGATAAGTGGCTCAACATATTTCCTAAGTGCTTTTGCTTTGGCAACCGTTGTGCTAATCCTTTTATGCTTTATCAGAGAACTAGCCATATTACCCAACATTGCTTCCCGATGAGAACTCGTTCTCCCTAAATTATTTTGTTTATCTCCGTGTCTCATTGTACTATTCCTTATCTAACTTGTATTTTGCTACATCCATTCCAAAGTTCAAATTCATTATCTTGAGTAAGTCTTCGAGTTCAGTGAGTGATTTCTTACCAAAATTCCGAAACTTCAAGAGGTCATTTTTATTGTATGCCACTAAGTCTCCAAGGGTCTCAACATCAGCAGCTTTCAAACAATTCAAAGCACGAACCGAAAGATCCAAATCAGTCAATTTGGCTTTGAGTTGCTGTCTCATATGCAAAACTTCTTCATCAAACTCCTCACTATCCATTTTTTCGTCCGATTCCAAAGTAATCTTGTCGTCCGAAAAAAGCATAAAATGATGTATTAGAATTTTTGCAGCTTCCTTTAGTGCATCCTTAGGATTTATGGAGCCGTCAGTTCTGATTTCAAGGATAAGCTTTTCGTAGTCTGTTTTTTGCTCAACCCGGAAATTCTCCACCATGTATTTAACATTCTTAATAGGGGTAAATACAGAATCTAGAGCAATTATTCCGATCTCAGCATCTTCCGCCTTATTCTCATCAGAAGGAACATACCCACGACCTTTGCTGATAGTTAATGTCATTTGAAACTTAACGGCAGGATCCATCCGACAAATAACCAATTCGGGATTCAATATTCTAAACCCGCTTAAAAAGTTGTTCAGATCCCCCGCCTTCAGTTTCTCCTGTCCAGTTAAAGTAATCGTAACTCTTTCATCCTCAACTCCCTCAATTTGCTGCTTAAAGCGAACTTGCTTCAAATTGAGGATAATCTCAGTTACGTCTTCCAGAACTCCCTTTATTGTCGAGAATTCGTGATCCACTCCTTCAATTTTCACAGTTGTAATTGCGAAGCCTTCGAGTGAACTCAAAAGTATGCGGCGAAGGGAATTACCAATAGTAATCCCATAGCCCGGTTCAAGTGGCCGGAATTCGAACTTTCCAAAGCTGGAGTCCGATTCAAGCAGGATAACCTTATCAGGTTTCTGAAATGATAGAATGGCCATTGATCAGGATTTAACGTTTACTTGGAATACAATTCAACTATAAGCTGTTCCTTAATGTTTTCTGGTATTTCCGTTCGTTCGGGAATATTCAGAAACTTTCCGGACATCATGGTATGGTCCCATTCAAGCCAAGAGTACCTTGAACGCGAGGCTGACGCCAGAGAATTCAAAATGACTTCGAGGGATTTTGCCTTTTCCCGTACTCCAATGACTTCACCAGGCTTTACGAGATAAGAAGCAATGTCAACAACCTTCCCGTCAACAACAATATGACGATGATTAACTAGTTGCCGGGCAGCAGCACGTGTGTGAGCAATCCCCAATCGGTAAACCACGTTATCCAATCGGGATTCAAGAAGCTGCAATAATACTTCTCCAGTAATACCTTTTGTTCTTTGCGCTTTATGAAACAGATTCGCAAATTGTTTCTCCAAAACACCATATGTATATTTTGCTTTCTGCTTTTCTTTCAGCTGAGTTCCATATTCTGAAAGTTTTCTTCTCCTTCTTGAAGGACCATGAAATCCTGGCGGATAATTACGTTTATCAAAATACTTATCCGCTCCGTAAATCGGTTCCCCAAATTTCCTTGCGATTCTGGTCTTTGGTCCAGTATACTTAGCCATCTAAATCAAATTTATCGTTTGTTTATTCGAACTTCTTAAACTCTCCTCCGTTTTGGAGGACGGCAACCGTTATGTGGCAGAGGTGTAACGTCCACAATCTCGATAACTTCGATACCGCTATTATGAATCGTCCTTATTGCAGATTCCCGGCCATTGCCAGGTCCTTTTACAAAAACCTTTACTTTTCGCAAACCAAGGTCATACGCAACTTTCGAAGCATCCTGAGCTGCTATCTGAGCTGCATAAGGGGTATTTTTCTTTGATCCTCGAAATCCGTTTTTACCGCTCGACGACCAAGATATCACCTGTCCCGAATTATTCGTCAGGGAAACAATAATGTTGTTAAATGAAGAATGGATATGTGCCTGCCCAAGTGCTTCAACCTGTACAACCCGTTTCTTCGCTGCTTTAACTTTCTTCTTTGCCATAGTCTAACGGTTATTTAGTCGCTTTCTTTTTGTTTGCTACAGTCTTACGTCTTCCTTTTCGGGTTCGGGCATTATTCTTAGTGCTTTGTCCTCGTACCGGTAAGCCGAGACGATGACGTATGCCCCTATAGGAACCAATGTCCATTAGACGTTTTATGTTTATCTGAGTTTCAGATCGAAGCTCACCTTCAATCTTGAAATTCTCATTGATAAAATTACGGATAGCGGCGCTTTGATCGTCAGTCCAATCCTGAACTTTTCGATTTTTATCAACACCAGCTTCATCCAAAATCCTACGGGATGTGCTTCTGCCAATTCCATAGATATAAGTGAGTGCGATTTCGCCTCTCTTGTTGTTTGGTATATCAACACCAACGATACGTGCCATAAAAGATATTCCTTATGAGTAGTTTCAAAATACCAACTATCCCTGACGTTGCTTAAACTTGGGATTTTTCTTATTAATTACATATAATCGCCCCTTCCTGCGTACAATCTTGCACTCAGCGGAACGCTTTTTGACAGATGCTCTTACCTTCATGTTCTCTATATTATCAGTTTTTATATCGGTACGCTATTCGACCTTTTGTCAGGTCATAAGGGGACATTTCAACCCTTACTTTATCTCCAGGCAGTATCTTAATATAATGCATACGCATCTTCCCGGAGATGTGAGCCGTGATCACGTGCCCGTTCTCCAATTCTACACGGAACATCGCGTTGGATAGAGCTTCGATAATTGTTCCATCCTGTTCGATAGAAGGCTGCTTTGGCATATATTAAACTTTATAAACTGCTTCTTCAATAATCTCAAAATCAGATAGTATGTCTGCATTGTCATCTCTTACTACAACCGAATGCTCAAAATGAGCCGATGGTTTTTTATCAGCGGTTCGAATTGTCCATCGGTCAGGGTCCTGGTGAATATGTCGTTTCCCCATATTTATCATTGGCTCAATTGCAATGGATAATCCTTTTTCCAAGAAAGGCCCCGTTCCACTCTTACCATAATTTGGAACTTCTGGCGGTTCATGAAGATTCCGGCCAACTCCGTGCCCTACCATCTCCCTAACAACAGAAAATCCGTTAATCTCAGCATGCCTTTGAATAACATGCCCAATATCACCTACACGCTTTCCAGTAACTGCTTGAGATATTCCCAACATCAAACACTCTTTTGTAACACGTATAAGTTTTGCAACTTCAGGTTTAATGTAACCAACGGAGAACGTAAAGGCCGAATCACCATTGAAACCGTTCATTAAAACACCACAATCAACAGACACGATATCACCATCTTTCAGAATCCGACGAGAAGGAATCCCATGAACAACCTCATCATTCACTGAAATACACAGTGTTGCAGGATAACCCTGATAACCTTTGAAGCCTGGTACCCCCCCGTGGTCTCTAATATACTGTTCAGCAATCCTATCAATTTCCAAGGTGGTTATCCCTGGTTTCATTAATCCGGCTACTGTTGCTAAAGTGGCAGACACAAGCAGATTGCTCTTGCGAAGCAATTCAACATCTTCGTCTGACTTTAATTGAAACATACAAAGAACGCGCAATACAATTTAGATAGAGGCACCACTACCAGTGCGTCCCTTAATGCGACCTG
>CAIXKO010000013.1 GCA_903919925.1 uncultured Bacteroidota bacterium
ATAACCCGCAAACTATTCGTGCATAGGCTTTTAAAGTACCCACCCCCTGGCCCCCTCCCTGAAAAAGGGAGGGGGAAAGAGCTCCAAATTTACATCGGAGAGGAGCCCCTCCCTTTTTCAGGGAGGGGTTGGGGAGGGTACTTAAAGACCGGTTATATAAGAGTTACGCAGTATGTTGGCTATATGGCCCCATCACAATAACTTAGGAAGTTACATGAAAGACGCATAATTGCGTGGCTCAGGGGGGGCATATTTGCGTCCTCAATAAAAAGCGTTTACGGCTTATGGATAGCGGGGATGGTAAAGACAAACTCGGAGCCTTTTCCGGGTTCGCTGAACACATTGATTTTACCTCCCTGGGCTTCCACTATTCTCTTAACAATAGAGAGCCCGAGACCGGTACTTTTTTCACCTTTGGTTCCTTTGGTGCCTGCTTTTGTGAAAGGGGTAAAAATTGAGTCAAGCTTCTCAGCCGGTATTCCCATTCCATAATCGCGCACGCTGACCGCAGCAAACTCCCCATCGGTAACCAGGTTTATTTGAATTTCAGATTCCGGATGCGAGAATTTCATAGCGTTAGTAATCAGGTTATTCAGCACTTGTTCCGTTTTATTCCTATCGGCGCACAACATAACTGAATTTAACTCCGGATTGAATTTTATAAAAATTTCTTCTTCACTGCCATTACCTGATTCAGTTCCACGCAAATACGGACCTGGTCAACCAGGTTATACACCGTTTTTTCCAGGTCGACATTACCGGATTCAATTTTTGAGATATCGAGCAAATCCTCTATCAATGTCAGCATGAACTGGGTGGAATTGAGAATAATGCCCAAAAACTTTTTGTGATCCGGATTGAGTTCATCGCCTGCTTCATCAAGAATAAACTCACTAAAACTCTGAATAACATTTAAGGGGCTTCTCAAATCATGGGCGGCCATTCCCAGGAATTTATTTTTCAGCTGGTTGAGATTCTGCAGCTCCATATTTTTACGGGTCAGCTCGCGTTGCAGGTTAACCAGCTCATTATTCAGTTTAGATATTTCATCAAAAAGGGAAACATCCCCGTTTTTACTTTTAAGCTGTACCTGCTCCTTTACCAGAGTTCGGATTAGATTTGCCTGCTCATTGGTAATTTCCTGCATCTGGTTGGTGAATTCCACCACATCCTTGTGGTTATTAGCGCCCACAATCAGAATTCTATCACCAATCAGAACACCCATAAAGTAAAGTGTTCGGAGTTCATTATTTATAGCCAGGTTGAGTTGGAAATCAACGGCCACCCGGCTGACTTTCACAGCCACCAGTAATTCAAAGGCTTTTGAACGGTTGGCTTCATCGATGAGGTTTTGAAAAAGCCTGCCTTCACCAGAACCCTGAGGCTCAAATACGCCCAAATCGTCAGAAATGACTTCAATAATTGATCCATTATCGCGGCAAAAGAAGGCTAACCGATGTGCACCGGAGGGATTCATATTTATTATTGGTTAAGCAGCTTATTTGCCAAATCGACGGCACTCTCCGCGTTTTCAGCAAAGCCATCGGCACCAAAGGCCTGGTAATCACCATTTCTGCGGATAACGGCATTACCGCCAACAAGAATTTTGAGATTTGATCCCTGGGGATGATCCCTGATTTCATCGATACATTGTTTCAGTAACCTGCCATGATAAGGCATTGCGATGGACAAGCAAATCAATGAGGCTTTGTTGTGTTCTGCGGCATCCAGGATGCTCCGCATAGGAGTATTTGCACCCAGATAATAGGTGTTCCATCCGTCCATTTCAAAAAAATCAGCCACCATCCGGATACCCATTTCATGCAGTTCCCCTCCGATGCTGGCAGCTACCATGTTTTTACCTGATCGATCACCGGAAAAAATATAAGGATACAGCTGTGACATAATCATTTGGGTAGCAGCAGAGCAAAAATGTTCCTGAGCAACAGTTATTTCGCTGGCCAGCCAACGGCGGCCGACTTCATACTGGGATATCTGAAAAACGTTCAGATAAATCTCCTTGATCGGCACATTATTTTCAACAGCGTTGAGGATTAACCGGCTCGCCGTGTTTTTGTCACCGCGGATCAAATGATCGTGGTATTCCCTGGCGAGCTGGTATTGTGGATTACCAGGAAGAATATAGCTTTTCTCCTCTTCCTGCTCCGAACCTAAAGCCTGAATTCCAGAAAGTATAAACCTGGAAACGGTTTTCATCTGATCACCTGAGAGGTATGTTTCCAAAACAGACCTGGTACTTTCAAGGGTGGTTATCATCACGTGATCGGGAAAATTCAGACCCCTGAAAAGTTTTCTTACCCAGCGAACATATTCTCCGAATATATTCGGATTATTGGCGGCTATAGATTCACTCAAAAAAGGAAGGTGATAGCCAGCATCTCTGATACTCAAGCACCTGCCAGCAGATCCATAAGGTTTCCAAAATTCAGGATGAAGGTTGTACTGCATTTCTACAATCTTTTCCGCAATTGCAGTTTGATAATAATGCAGAAAGTCATCCAGGTTCAGATCAGGTGTTTGCATCATAAAGAGTTTAGCCGTTAAATATCAATATTTATTAAGGAGATAACAAATTTCCCGCGTGAGAAGTTGGCTTAAATTTCCGGCCCAAAACCGACCGGTAGAAGTCATTACATATTTATTATCAATGTTTTCGATTAATTTTCTATTCAATAAACCCACGATAAGGTCCGCAAAATTTTGATCAATGGATAAAATTTCATCAGTTAAAATACCGGCACCTTCGCTGAGGGAAAAAAGATGACGGAAGGAGATATAATCTTTATGAACAGATGACCAGGAGCTATTCAGCAGAAAGTTGAAACCAGCTGAAAGACAAGTCTCCAACGAATATTTTGAAAGATATTGATATTCATTGATTCTGCCACCTGCTGACGGTCCTAGGGCGAGCAGGTCAGATTGTTGCCCCTGAGCCTTGATGTACTTTGGTTCTCCGGCAGTAACATGGCCGTACTGTACGGGTGTAAAGGGTGTCCAGTTAGTGAGGGAGAGAAGAAAATCATCGGCCATTGTAAAATACTTAAACGCATCTTCAACAGTTTGTTGAATAAAATTCCCTGAACGAACGAGGGTTGAATCTGGAAAAGGGATCAGTGGATAAACGGAGCAGCCGGTAACGGGTAATTCTCCCAGGATTTGGAGATCATCCTCCCAGCTTTCGATCGTTTGTCCGGGTAAATTGTATATCAGATCGATGCATAAATTGGTTATCCCGGCGGAATGAACGGACTGGATCGATTCAATCACTTTTTGCCGGTCAGAAATTCGTCCAACTGACTGGCGAAGTGTGGTATTGAAACTCTGAACACCAATACTCATGCGGTTTATGCCCAATTGAACCAGGTTATTGACTAACGTCTGATTTACCTCGTTAACAGTAGTCTCAACAGTTAATTCAGTATTCAGATTTTGCGGAATAAACCTATGGACTGCTTCCATCAAAAAAGTCAACTGGCTTGTACTCAGGGAAGCAGGCGATCCACCTCCAAAGTATATTGCATGAAAAGGTTTTTCTTTAAACCAAGGATAAGAGTTTAGTAGTTCAAGCTGACCGGTAATTTTCCGAATATACTTATCAATGAGTCCAGTACCACAATGAATTTCTTTGTAATAGCCACAGAAGGTGCAATTTTGATTACAAAAGGGAAGATGAATGTACAGGACCCGATCGTTTGTAAGAGGTGATTGGGACAATAATTCAGTGATCTCAAATACTTTATTGGATTCAGGAAGCGGGATAAATGGTAATTCAGCTTTAGCTCTGGCGGGACCGGATATGCGGCTGCCAAAAACCTTTAAGGATGCAATTAATTCATTTTCTGACTGTTTTCTTTCCGGCATTTGACAATTTCTTTGTTCAATATTATTCGAATATAAGAAATCCAGGATAAATAATTCAGGCTAAATTTGCGGCAATCAATAATTAAAAAGATAGAGCAATGGCAGAGGGAATTTTAGGCATCGGATCAAGGGTTAAGCACCCGCAAATGGGTAAGGGGGTTATTGTACAGGTACGATCTGATGCGTACGAAATTGGTTTTATTGAGTACGGAGTAAGAATGATTAAGCGTGATTTTGCAGGGCTGGATGTTATTGAAGCGGTTGAAACGCCGGAGGATTTGGTTTCTTATGAAGATTTGGAGAAAAGCCTGATACGGGTATTGAATCGGTTCAGCGATATCCAGCAAACGGTACCTCTGGGTCAGAAATGGACCGGTGGGAAGATGGTTTTGTACCCGGGTGACAAAAGTTTAAAGGAGAAAGAGATTCCGATTGAGACTTTTTTCCATAAGATTGTGATGATTCGCGACCGCGTAAGGGTAATGGAGCAGCGGATTAATGCAAGCGAGCTGAGTGATGAGGAAAAGGTTGATCTGGAACAATATATCACCCGGATTTACGGAAGCCTGACTACGTTTAATGTATTGTTTAAGAATAAAGAGGATCAGTTTACGGGGGATAAGAGTTAGGGGAGGAGATTGAAGTTATAGATTCGAATTCAGAATTCCGAGTTCCGAAAAATAAGTTTCAAGGAAACGAAACGTATCTTTTACATAACTTGTCATTAAGTACCCACCCCAACCCCTCCCTGAAAAAGGGAGGGGCTCCTCTCCGAGGGAAATCCGGAGCTCATTCCCCCTCCCTTTTTCAGGGAGGGGGCCAGGGGGTAGGTACCCTTAAATACTTCTGCTCGAACCATTTGCGAGTTATTAGGGTTTGGGCCAAAGAGCAATATGCCGGGGGCTCTATTTTAAGGCCCTGGTAAAAGCTTCGGGGCCGCCAACAACCGGAATATCGATTGAGGTACCATCCAGATCCACTGTTAGTTTAGTACCCGGTTTGGGCCAGAGGGTAAAATCGCGGTCGCTGGAGAATATCATGAGGCCGATTTGTTTTCCGGCGGGAATGATCTGATCATCGGGCTGGAGATTAAAAGTCATCTCATAGAATTTCCCGGGTTTCAACGGTTCGCTTTGGGTAAGTGATTGATAATTCTGGGGATCGGCCCAACCGCGGGTAATAATGTTATCGGTGGGTTTAACATTTCTGCCGTTTGTCCAGGGGAGCTCAACCAGCCAAACGGAAAGGTTGGCAGCGGGCTTGCTGGAGGCTAGCCGAATGGTAATTGCAGAAGTGCCGGAGATGTGAATATCCTCCTGCAGAACCGGGGTCAGGAACATTAGGCGGTGATCGGTCCACTCGGCCTGAGCCAGGGCGGTACCGGTGAATGAAACATTATCGACCAAAGTTTCTTTGCCTTGTTTAGGTACTGGCGATGCTGAGAGTTCGCCTGATTCGGGGGCACCTGCTTTGAGATAAAGTTTTACCGGGCTAGCTCCGGGGTTTGGATAATCGGCGTAAGGGGTAGGTTTTTCGTTAGTGTCGTTTTCACGGACGATCCATGCTTTTGGTCCCTGGGGCACATCGTTTTCTATTCCAAAAAGATAGTGAGCGAACCATTTGTTCATCATTTCGAAGGGAGGTTCTCCACCGTGGCCACCTTGAGTATAGTAAATCTGGCAAGGTAATCCTTTGGCTCTTACTGCATTGTAAATCCGGTAGCTATGTTCAGGGACCACGTTCCAATCATTGAATCCGTGAGCCATGAGCATGGCAGCCTTCATGGGGCCCAGGTCATTAAGATAATCGCGGCCGGCCCAAAAATCATTATAATCGCCTTTGATCCGGTCCTGGCCTCTGGCCATTTCCCCATCGCGGACCACGGAATCGCACCAGGCACAACGTTCAGGATTGCTATGGATAAAATCATACAGGACATCGATATCCTCTCCCAACCAACCGCTGGGGTGCCTGATCAGTCCGTTTGTACGATAATAATGGTAATAGGAAGTATTAGGTGCAATCGGGATGATCACCTCGAGACCGTCAACGCCGGTGGTAGCGGCAGCAAGCGGCAATGTTCCATCGTAAGAGGTTCCTGTCATACCCACTTTTCCGGTAGCCCAATAAGCAACAACCGGCTCATTACCATCGGGGGTGGTAAAACCTTTGGCCCTGCCATTGAGCCAATCGATTACCGCCTTTGGAGCCAATGATTCGTTATCGCCTCCAACAGTTGGGCATCCCTGCGATAATCCGGTCCCCGGGGAAGAAGAATGAACCACTATATATCCTTGTGGAACCCAACGGCTAACCTGTGCCTTGGAAATAACTGGTCTTTTGTTTCGTGGTTCTATTGGGGGGAATTTTTTACGAACAGCCGGAATAGAATTAAGTTCCTGCCTGGGGTTCCAGAAATATTTAAGATCGGCGGTTCCCGTTCCGGCAAAGTATGGGCTCGACTCATAAATTACGGGCAGCTTGAGGCCTTCGGTATCGGTTTGCTTTGGTCGGGTAACATCCACATGCATACGGTCGGGCTTGCCATCGCCATCGGAATCAAAGGAGGTCTCCACCCAGAGGTCATGAATGATCCAATCGGCTGGATTATTGAATTCGGGAACAATCTGTGTCATTCCATCAGCGAAAACGGGTGTTGCTTTCTTTTGTGCAGGAAGAGCCGTAGTTAAAAGGAAACCTAAGGAAATAAGGGCTGCAATTGAATATATCGCTTTCATATTTTCGTTATCAAATGTGTTTAAATGAACATTCAGGATTTGTTTTTAATCTCCCTTTTCAGGTCAATTATTACCAGCTGCATAATTTTTAAAAGCCTGGGCAATACCGGCGGAGGTGGGATCACCATTGTGAACGAGAACCCGGTAGCGCAGTTTCAGTGATTCACCCTTTTTAAGGACAGTTCCAACGGTTTCATCGGCGGGCCAGTACATGGGAGTTGGAGATAAGAATCCATAATCGCGGGTAAACCAAGGCGATGGATACCATGGGTTGGAGGGATGCTGGAAAATGGCCATGCCCTCGGTTTTGCCATATCGGGTACCGTAGCAATCCATCCATGGTGATTTTTTCCCAAAGGTTCCATTATCGCCGGGTTCCCCCTTGTTTCCTTCGGCATTGATCATAATACCCCCTTGGGCAACAGATAGATCCGGAGCCATGCGGGCGCTAAAAAAGGAATGATTTGTTTTCTCAATTTTCACGTTCATCAGCATATCGAGGGTTATTTCAAAATCGATCTGATACATTTCCTTTGAAGGGGCGGTGATGATAATGGTGCGAACATCCCTGATGGGTGACATCGCACCCGGGCGCGACCAGATGCACTCATTTTCAATGACTACAGAATCTTTCCCCGATTTCAGAATTTCAGCCCGCATGGATCGGATTTGACCCCGCTCGAGTCCTTCCTGCCAATAGTTGCCACCGTTTACCCTATCGCAGGCAAAAAACAATGAACTGTGGTGCGGATACAGGCCGTTTCGCATGGAAGTAACGCAAAATCCTGAGGGGCTATTGACGGGAAAAAAGAACGGATACTTTTCATCGTCTGAACAAACATATTGGGTAAAGAGGTTGCCATTAATGCTAACATCGATACGGGTTCCCACTTTAACTGCAGTGACCTGAGAATAAGCAGAAAAGCCTGAAAGAAGCAGGATGCTCATCAGGCAGGAAGCTAAAAAGATTTTCATTCCGACTGGGTTTAGTTAATTTTCGAAGGTAATAATTTTCCATTTACCGTTAAGTTTCACGTGTGCCCTCCCCTTGTAACAGCAGCTTCCGTGATAGTTGTATGCATTTTCGTACATTGGCGGCACTACTTCAGACCCTTCCTTATTGATGAATCCGTATTTTCCACCAAGTTTAACAGTTGCGTATCCTCCTATAAATTTCCAGGTATTATCGTATTTGGGTGGAATAATCTCTTTACCCTTTTCATTGATATAACCATATTTCCCACTCTTCTTTACCGCCGCCATTCCTTCTTCCAATGGATAAGCCAATTCATATTCAGGTTGAATAATAACCTTGCCAGCAGCATCTTTATAGCCATACTTATTGTTTGATGCTGAATAAAAAGGAACTACCTGAGCATTTAAAAAATTAGCAAACAGGAGGGTTAAAAACAGAAGTTTAATTTTAATAATCATTTGATTTAATTATCAATTATTTGTTTTTCCCGGAAGATCCTCAGCGGCAGTTCCCCAGGTTTTGGATGGATTGCTTCCCATAAATAATACCAACTTTCCACCATTCATAATATCAGCATGTTTGATGAATGATTGGGAGTAAGGGATTCCATTGAGTTTTGCACTTTGTATATAGATATTTTCTTTAGTCAGATTTTCAGCTTTTACTACAAAATACTTTCCGTTACTTAAAGTGATTTCGGTTTTTTCCGATAGAGGGCTACCCAAAACATACTCACCGATAGCCGGATTTACCGGATAGAAACCGATGGAACTAAATATATACCAGGCGCTCATCTGTCCACAATCATCATTACCGCACAAACCGTTTGGTTTATTGCTATAGAAATTTGTAAGAATATAGTTTACTTTTTCTGCGGTTTGTGCAGGTTTGCCAATGTAACTATAAAGATAGGGGACATGATGGCTGGGTTCATTGGAGAACTCGGATAAACCATAATAACCATGATTTTTTATACTTCGATACGGGGCATCGGGAGCTTGATAGAGAGAATCCAACTTCTGTTGAAAACGTATGGTGCCACCCATAGATTGAATTAAACCCGCAATATCCTGAGGAACATACCAGGTATAGATCCAAGCATTTCCCTCTTGAAAGCCAATGGATTCCTTAGGATTGAACGGTAGCATCCAATTGCCTGCGGAGTTTTTTGACCGAGCAAACCCGGAGGCAGAATCAAAAACATTTTTCCAATAATTACTCCTTTTCATGAATTCATTAAAATCATCTGATTTATTCATCATTTTTGCCACCTGAGCAATACACCAGTCATCGAATGCATATTCCAGTGTTTTAGTTACCCCTCGCTGCCGGGGGTCCAAATCATCAGGCACATAACCATATTGGCGGTAAAAATCGGATTCGCGTATATCCTGGTTTGCTGTTTCCTTCATCGCATCAAAAGCAGCCGCGTAATCAAATCCCTTAATATCCTTTAATATAGCATCGGAAATAATGGGAACAGCATGGTAACCAGGCATAACATTGGCCTCTCCAAAATACAATTCCCACGATGGAAGGAGGCCATGCTGCCGGTAAAATTCGAGAAATGAATTAATAATATCAGGCAAACGTTCCGTTTGAGTTAAGGTAAAAAGCGGTGCAGCAGCACGGTAGGTATCCCACAAGGAGTTAAGTGTGTAGATATTTTTGCCTCGATGAATATTTTTATCTGCACCGATATAATTACCCAAAACATCATCGAATTGAAATGGAGCAAAATAGCAATGATAGGCGGCTGTATAAAAAGTTTCCTTAAATGACTGATCATCTGAAGTTACCTTGATTTTCTTCAATTCATTTTCCCAGGCTTGAGCGGCTATTGTCCTTACTGCATCAAAATTCCAATTTTCTAATTCTTTTAACCCGGCCAAAGCTCCTTCTATGTTGGCGGTACTTATGGAGACTTTTACCAATATTTGTTCGCCATTTTTAGTTTCCGGAAAGGAAAGGAATGAGCTAACGGTGACTGCTGTTGCCTGTAGTTTTGAATGCACCAGGGTGCTATCCGCGAATATGGACAGATCATTGAAAGGCTTGCTGGTTTGTGCGGCAAAGAAAATGCAGCGCTCACCCACAAAGCCAACCGACCTGCGGAATCCGGCCACTGTACTGTCATTAATTTTAATGAATTGGCACTCCAGTGGCAAATCCCCGTTATGGCCTACACGGGCTTCATCGCCGTTCCCAATACCAAGGTCGATTTTTATTGCAGGGTTCTTGCTTTCAGGAAAAGTATACCGATGCAATCCGCAATACCTGGTGGCAGTGAGTTCAGCTTTGATATTGAATGATTTGAGCATCACTGAGTAATAGCCTGGTTCAGCGGATTCCTCCTGATGAGAAAATTCACTTTTAACCAACTTTGGTGATGCGGGGGTATTGATTAACGGAAATACTGAAATATCGCACAAATCCTCGGCTCCGGTTCCGCTATAATGGGTGTGGCTGAAGCCGGCTATTTTATTGCTGCTGTAGTGGTAGCCGCTGCACCAGTTGTAACCATGTTCTCCATTATCGGGACTAAGCTGAACGAAGCCAAACGGCACAGTGGCGCCGGGAAAGGTATGACCGTCCTCATCGGTGCCGATAAAGGGATTGACGTAAGAGATTAAATCAGTTTTACTTTTTTCTAAGGAGCAGGATAAAAGAGAAATAATAAGTATTAAAAGAAGTAATTTTAGTAGTTTCATGATTTGCTGCAATTATTTCTTTTTAATGCTATTTTTTGCTTTAAGTTGTTTGAGTTCAATATCCAGGTTATCCAGGGCTTTAATATCTTCAGCTATTAGTCTCTTTGTATTGTATTTATCAAATTCGGTTTCTGCCAACTTCACGGCTAATTCATGAGAAATCTTGCCTGCATGTTCCAATATTTCGTTTTCGTTTATTGTAAGAATATCATTGAGCTTTTTTATCCAGTCATTCATGTACATGACCTTTTTCTGACGTGCCTGATTTTCAGCAAAAGCAAGAAATTGCTCGACCAGTAAGTTTAATTGGCTAAGTTCACCCTGGTTGAGATAATTTTTCGCAATTCCCACATCTGATTTTCGAATTTTTTCGCCTTGCCATGAGGTTAGCCCCATATTTTTTTCGATTGCGACGGCACGTTCTGCAACCAATTCATCGAAATAGCGAATCTGCCCTTCGGATTTCATGCGCTCATCATCAAGTGTAAATCCTTTGATAATGTATTCTTTGAGTCGCTGGGTTGCCCAGATGCGAAACTGTGTATTTTGTTTAGTTGTCTGAAAAAGTTCAACCATTTGTGCTTGATTTAGCCACACGGTTTCATTTTCCAAACGGACGTCAATTTTGGTATTTCCGTCGGCAGTCTGGTAAAGGATTATTTCGTTATCGGGTTTTTCGTTACGCTCAGTTATTTTGGCCATTTTCCCTTTAATCAGTTATGATTTTCGAATATTCAAAACTACTCAACTGGTATCAGGAAATGCATCAGGTCTTTAATTTAAAAAGGCATCAATACGATCTTTGACATTTTCCCTGATATTCATCCAAAACAGATTATAGTCATAGGTGTGGAGGTTTTTTGCTTTACCGGCCAGTATTTTCAGGGGCCATCTTAATTTGGTCCAAAGGATTCCTGCCGATGGTTCAATTTTGGCAGCAACGGTATGTTTGCGAATTCTCTTGAATCCGGCCATAACTCCTTCATGCTGGCGGTACAATGCCCAATCCGGGGAGGTGGTCCAGGTTATGGGATTAACGCAAATGCAGTTACCATTTTCGGCTTTAATTCCGTTGGGGATCTCCCCATTAATATAGGTACGCCACCCCACCACACAGCCGGTTTGGCGGGCGTTTTCCCCAACAGGAATACTCTTAAATGCATTCTTTTCAATCTGATATCCAACTACATAAGCACAAACCAATTGTTTTTGGAGTGGAGTGCCATCGAAAAACTCCTTTAACAGCCTGATAGCGTGCAAACTTCCCTGACTGTGTGAGGCGATGATGATTGGCCTGTTCTTATTATCATGTTCCAGATAATACATAAAGGCTTTTCTGACATCGTTGTATGCGAAATCGAAAGCTTTAATTGCGACATCGGATTTCCGGACATAAAATGATTTCATGTTTGCCTGCCTGTACCGGGGGGCAAAAATCCGGCAGCTACCGTTGAATACCGTTGCCTGGTAAAGTATTGATCTGGTATCCGTTTCCTTGTTTACCACCTGATCGTTCAGATCGGCATTCCAGGCGGCCGAATCACCTTCGGCAAAGAATGAGGTGGGATAAATAAAAAACACATCGGCACGCTGATCCCTGGTTTCATTTTTAAGGTAAACGGGGATGCTATCACTCGTATCGGTTTTAAAGGGTGAGGCTGCCCAGTTGGCCAGGTTGCTGTAATCGGGATCCTTTGCAGTTGTGCTAACGGTTACTCCGGGTTGTTGGGCAAATGCAGAAGAGATCCAAAGAGAAGCAATAATTATAAAAAGTGCAGTCTTTTTCATGGCAGGATGATTTCGGCGAAAAATAGGTATTTCAATTTAAAGGCAGGTGGGTTTAGCACGATAAAAATTTTGTATATAGAAAAGAAGCCTATCAATTAAGGATTAATGCTGACAGTCACCGCAAAAGCACACTCTGCGGCTCTCTGCGCTTCCTTTGCGGCTCTCTGCGGTAAAAAAAGATTTAACCGCGGAGGACCGCAGAGATTTACGCAGAGGACCGCAGGGAAATTACGTAATTTTTTAATTTTCAATTGATTAAATCAACGTCGAATAACCATTCAAGAGGTGTCGGGATTTATGGGGTTTCTGGTGAAATCCGGGTAATGGACACAAGTATGCGTCACTACATGGCATAGCGTTAATCAAAGCAGTGGACGCAAGTATGCGTCCCTACGGTCTGTGCTTAGTCAATGGTGGGTTTTTCACTCATCTCAAACCGCAAGACGCCGCCTTGTGAAATCTCCTCATGCATGAACCAAAACCGGCCGAGGAGGACATCATTCAACCACACTTTACTCACGTATTTATTTTGGAGGGAATAATTATCCGCGATAATTGATAAAATTTTATCTCCGATATGTATTTCAGCTTTTTGAAACAGAGGAGCACCAATCTGGTAGCGGTCCGATCCTGCAACCGGGTAGAATCCCAGGGCGCTGAAAACGTACCACGATGATAAGGTTCCGGCATCATCGTCGCCATCAATTCCATCGTATCCGGCGCCGTATTTATTATCGAGTATCCAGCGCACCCATTTCTGTGTGAGATCAGGCCGGCCGGCGGTATTGAAGAGGTAAGCGGCATGGATATCGGGTTCATTTCCATGCCAGTAACGGGAGCCGGGCAACCAGTTGCCCCGTTTCGGGTTTGAGCGGGCGAAAAAATCATTGAGTTCACTTACAAAATACTCTTTGCTTTTAAATAAGGAAATCAGGCCCTCCGGGTCAAAGAACAGGGCCCATCGCCATTGGAGTGCACTTCCTTCCACGTAATCATCGGTATATTTACGTTTAAAATCGAGGTAAGTCAGTTTTAGCGGTTTGAAATTCTTAACAAAATCTCCTGACGCGTTTCGGGGGTGAAAGTATTGAGATTCAGGGTTCCACACATTGCGATAATAGAGGGAGTGTTCCCTGAATAGTTTTGCATCCTCCTCGTATCCGAGTGCCTTGGCTAGTTTTGAAATGGCATCATCGGCATAAGCATATTCCAGTGTTTTGCTAACCGCCTCATCCATCAGATCGGCTGGACAGTAATTATATTTCAGACAGTCGGTCATCCCTTCCCTGGGTTTAAAGCCTTCCTTTGGAATATTCATTCCCAAAGCTGCATCGTGCATGGCCCGGTAAGCTGTTTGGACATCAAAATCGCGTATTCCTTTCAACCAGGATTCCGAGATGACAATATCTGCCGAAGCACCCAGCATAGAACCGGTGTAACCGTAGCCCGACGGCCATCGGGGAAGAACTCCGCCCTGTTCGCACATTTTAACCAGTGAAACCATCATATCACGCTGATCTTTGGGAGCTATTAAAGTGAAAAGCGGATGAATGGTTCGAAAAGTATCCCACAGTGAAAGATCGGTGAAGTACCTGAAATCAAAGGTTTTGTGAACCTTTTTATCAAACCCGGTATAGTCGCCGTTCACATCATTAAACAATGTCGGCATTTGAAGCGAGTGGTAAAGGGCGGTATAAAAGATGGTTTTTTGCTCCCTGTTTCCACCATCGATATTAATGAGTGATAGTTTTTCTTCCCAAGCCTGAATGGCATTATTTACCATCAAATCAAAACTATTTTCACCAGCTTCGGCGGCAAGATTAGCCCTGGCATTATCGATGCTAACATAAGAGACTCCCAATTTCAGTACGATTACCTGATCCTGCCGGTCCTTGCCAAAGCTGATATCCACTCCGATTTTATCGCCTTTTAAGGTTGCTTGATTGTCGAATATTGAGTCGCCGGACCAGACTCTGAAAGCCGAAAAAGGCTGATCGAAGCGAGCGACAAAAAACACTTTAATTCCACCATAACGTCCGGCGAACGAACCAAAAGTGTGAATGGTGCCGGTTATCTCCCTTTTATCGGGATCTATATGCACCTGGCCGTCCTTTGCTGCAGCGCTTCCCATTGCGCTCGACACATCAATCAGAATATGTGGAGTTTTATTGGATGAAAATGTATACCGATGAATTCCAACACGCTCACTGGCTGAAAGTTCGGCAAGAATCTTTGGACCGGGCAACCTAACGGAATAGTATCCGGGGAATGCTATTTCCTGTTTGTGTGAAAATTTTGTATACCGACCCTTCCGATAGTCCTTTATGCCATTTTCGCCAACCGAAGGAATCACTCTGAAATGCCCGCCTTCAGAGGCGCCTGTACCGATCATCCGGGTGTGGCTAAAACCAATAATTTTCCGATCGCGATAATAATAGCCTGCGGTACTCATGGTTTTGCTTTTAGCATGCCGGGAAGCCAGAAAGTATTTTGTATCAGGACTTAACCGTACCATACCAAATGGGAGGGTAGCTCCCGGAATATCATCGGCGCTGGTGTAAGGAGGAAAGCCGCCGGTGCCGATAAAAGAATTTACGAATTGCCCTAATTCCCCGGGTTTGGCAGGTGCAGATAGGGGTATTTGCTGGGCGATCAAGAAGTTAGGGAAAAAGATTAAAACAAAAATAAATAAACCAATTTGGGCACCTGAGCAGTAACCTATTCTTTGATGCTCTGAGGGTTTTCTTAAATAACCGGTCTTTAAGTACCCACCCCAACCCTTCCCTGAAAAAGGGAGGGGCTCCTCTCCGATGTAAATCCGGAGCTCTTTCCCCCTCCCTTTTTCGGG
>CAIXKO010000014.1 GCA_903919925.1 uncultured Bacteroidota bacterium
ACCTCTTGAAAGCACCTTTTGGTTTGGCAATCTCACTGATGGAAATACTACCGATCTTGTGGCAAATGTTTCTGATGGAAGCTCCTATGCTTTCGCGGAATCGAATGAAAGTTTGCGTATCGTTTACAGTACCGTGAATCCAGGCAACTGGCCAAAATTTGAGCTCACCCTCCCAAGACCGGTAAACCTGAAAAATCACCCGTATTGCGTCATCAATCTAAAAACTTTCAATATAAGTCGTTCTGTGACTCTAAGGTTTGATTTTGCCGATATCAACGGCGTAGAAACTAACGCTTCACCGGTTTTCAGGCCTACGATCACCTCTGACGGTCGTTTTCATAACTATCAGAATAATTATACCGGAAGGTGGTTATCCTCTTCTCCGGCAGTTGGCCAAAAGGTTGATTCAACAAGAATTATCAAGCTGATCACCTATGTAAACGCAGGGGTGTTTGGCGTGCCCAATAAAACAGATAGCTTGTGGATTGAAAGCATCCGGTTTTTAAATAGTCCGCTCACATCGGTTGAAAATGTGGAGGCAGTTATTCCCGGGATCAGTATTTACCCTAATCCGGCAACTGACAAGTTAATAGTAAGTTGCAGCGAAATTATTCAGGAGGTTGAGGTTTTTGACGGGCGCGGCACCCGGGTAACGGGACTGATACGCTTTAATAAAAACTCTTCAGATGTTGGTATTCAAGCATTGGCCGCGGGGATTTATTTTATTCGTTTCCGGACTTTGGAAGGATGGGGGAACTCAATGAAGTTTGTTAAGAAATAGGAATCGATTTTTATTACCCGGGATTAGAAAGCGAAACAAGATGAACAGGAACTCAATTTATTTAGGTAATGCTGAGATTAACACCGGCAGGCAGGATGTAGAAGGTCAATTTGTAGAAATTGAAAACGAAAAATTCTATAAGATCAGCAACTGCAATGAGATGCCTGATTTCTTTATGACCATTGTCAGTGATTCGGATCACTGGATGTATATTTCAAGCAATGGCTCGCTGTCTGCCGGACGCAAGGACCGCAATAATGCTTTATTTCCTTATTATCCAGTTGATAAAATCCATGATTACAGGGGTATTACAGGTAGTAAAACCACTTTGCTTATTGGTAAGGATGCAAAAACATATTTATGGGAACCTTTTACAACAGCGTCAGGGATCATATATACCGTGCAAAGAAATCTCTATAAAAGTATTTACTGTAATAAAATCATTTTCGAAGAAATCAATCTCGATCTGGGAGTTGGATTTCAGTATGGATGGTACAACAGCGAGAAATTCGGGTTCATCAGAAAATCGGCAATAACGAACCAAAATCCCGGATCTGTTACCATTGATGTGCTCGACGGGATTCAGAATATCCTGCCTGATGGCGTTGACTATGATTTCCAGAATGCTTATAGTAATTTGCTTGATGCTTATAAAAAGTGTGAATTGCTCGAAGAATCCAGGCTTGGCTTGTATATGCTGAGTTCAATACCTGTTGATCGCGCGGAACCGAGCGAATCACTCAGAGCCACTACGGCCTGGCTATGCGGGCTTGATCATGACGCTAAAATTCTTATTTCAAGTCAACAGGCTGAAAACTTCAAAAAGGGACAGCCTGTTGAAACGGAAACTGATATCCGGGCAAGCCGTGGTGCATACCTGATAAGTACAAAAATTCAACTGACGGAGAATGACCGGAAGGAATGGATGATTGTAGCCGAAGTTAACCAGGAAAGCGGTGATGTGGCTAATCTCAGTTTGGCCATAAAAGCCACGAATAATCTGAAACAACTGATTGAAGCTGATATTGATAAGGGTACAGCGAACCTGAAAAGAATTGTTTCCAAAGCCGATGGAATGCAAATGAGCAATGAAGAGTTATGCTACGCGCGTCATTTCTCAAACACGTTGTTCAATGTAATGAGGGGTGGTATTTTTATTAATGATTTTACAATTGATACCGCCGACTTCAGGCACTTTGTTGGGCGAATTAATAAGGAGGTGAGCAGCAAATACAAAACATTGCTCGATCAGCTTCCTGAGGAAATCAGCTATCCGGAATTGGCCCGGCTGGCAGAGAGTACTTTAAACCCCGATCTCGTGAGGATTTGCTATGAATACCTGCCGCTTACGTTCAGCCGCCGCCATGGCGATCCAAGCCGTCCCTGGAACCAATTTTCGATTGAAACAAAAAATGCAGACGGCTCCGTTAAATTGAGTTATCAGGGAAACTGGCGCGATATCTTTCAAAACTGGGAGGCACTCAGCCTTTCCTATCCTGAGTTTATTGAAAGTATGATCAGTAAATTCGTTAATGCCACCACCCCCGATGGGTATAATCCTTACCGCATAACCAGCGAAGGTATTGATTGGGAATGCCCCGATCCGCACGATCCCTGGGCTTACATCGGTTACTGGGGCGATCATCAGATTATTTATTTGCAGAAACTCCTGGAATTATCCAACGAATTTCATCCCGGCAAACTCGATTCATTTTTGGTGAAGGAAATATTCGCTTATGCCAATGTGCCTTATCGCTTAAAACCCTATCGCGATATGGTGAAAAACCCGATGGATACCATTGTGTTTGATTTTTCATTGAATGACCGGATCAAGGAATTGGTAAGAAATACCGGTGCCGACGGAGTATTATTGAGAGGTA
>CAIXKO010000015.1 GCA_903919925.1 uncultured Bacteroidota bacterium
CGATATTAACCCTTCAATTTTATCGAAAGCATCATTGATCTCATTTACTGTTACTGGTTTACGCAGGAACCCGATAGCTCCCTTCCTGAGTGCTTCCAAACTTTTGTCGGATCCCGACATGAAATGTACCGGTATGTGCCTGGTATGTGGATTCTCCTGGAGCCTTTTCATTACCTCCCAACCATCAATTCCGGGCAATCCAATATCCAGGATAATCGCACTGGGATTATAGTAATCAGCATAATGCAGCCCGGTTTCCCCATTGGGTGCAATCATGCACTTAAAGTTCTTTTCATGTGCCAGATCGTAGATGATTTGCGAAAACGAAACATCGTCCTCGATAATCAACAAAAAAGTATCTCCTTTTTTAATGTTTTTCCGGTCATCATCAATCGAATAATCCTCGGTTCCAACAGGGCTCTCGTGGTCCACTGGGGTTTCCACATAACGTACCGTCTCCGCTTTTTTGATCCTGGGCTCCTCAACAGCCTTTTCAACCACCGGAATGGCAAAAGGTTTGACATCTGTCGTAATGTTTTCCGGTATCAATAACAGAAACGAGCTTCCCTCACCAGGGTTGCTGTCCAGCAAAATATCCCCACCCATCATTCTGGCAAAATTCCGGGATATAGCTAACCCTAAACCAGTGCCACCAAATCTGCGCGAAGTTGTTCCGTCGGCCTGACGGAATGCATCAAAAATCTCCTTCTGCTTTTCCTTCTGAATTCCGATTCCTGAATCATCAACGTAAAAACCTATAAGATCATTGCGGTTAAGGAATTTTGGCTGTAGTAATTCGGGGTTTCGCGGTCTGCTGATGGTCAACTTTACTGTACCCTTTTCCGTAAATTTCATTCCGTTGGCAATCAGATTTCTGAGTATTTGCCCTAGCCGCAAGGAATCATTGTGGATATCAGCAGGAAGGTTTTTCTCCAAGATCAACTCGAGTTTCAATCCCTTATCCTCGGCAATTGGAAGAAAAGTTTCTTTCAGGTCCGAAAGAAGCGAGGTTAGCTCGATAGGTTCCGGGTGTAAATCCACTTTCCCGGATTCAATTTTAGCCAGATCAAGAATTTCATTAATCAGTACCAGCAAGTTTTCTCCCGATGACTTAATGGTTTCAGCCGATTTGATTTGCTTTTCATTCAGATTCTGGGGTTTGTTCTGGGCTAAAATCTGCGACAGTACCAGGATACTGTTGAGAGGAGTTCTCAGCTCATGCGACATATTGGCCAAAAACTCTGATTTGTATTTACTTACTTGCTCCAGCTCACGGGCCTTATCCTCGATATCCTGGCGGGCCTTTTCCAGCTCGTCATTTTTCTTACGCAGTGCTTCACGCTGGTTTTCAATGGCACGGGTGCGTTCCGATAATTCTTCATTGGTTACCCTCAATTCTTCCTGCTGTGCCTGAAGGTTCTCCTTAGAAGCCTCCAGCTCCCTGGTTTGTGCCTCGAGCTCCTCATTCGATTGCCGCAGCTCTTCCTGCTGAACCTGAAGTTCCTCATTTGATTGCCGCAATTCTTCTTGCTGAATCTGAAGCTCTTCCATTAACATTTGCTGTTTGGTCAGCAATACTTGCAGAGCGGTCCGGTTTTTCGACGACTGAATGGCAATGGCGATAGACTCCGATATTAAATTGATGTACTCAATGGAGAATTCATCAAAGGGTTTCAGGCTGCCCATCTCCAAAACACCTTCCACTACATTATTATATAGGCAGGGAACGATCATCAGGTAACCGGGTTTTTGTTTGCCCATACCACTGAAAATATCCAGGTAACCCTCTGGAACCTCTTCAATAATCCGCGACTTACGGTCGATTACCACCTGCCCGATTAAACCTTCGCCCGGTTTAAATATCCTCGATTTTGCCTGATCGCTGTTTACCGCATAGCCACCAATAAATTCAATCTGTTCTTTATCGTTAAAAACAAATAATGCCGAGGTCAGTGCATTCAGCTGGCGCGATATCAACCCCGATATCTTTTGCCCCACGCTGGCTAAATCTATATCACCCTGTATTTCAATGCTTAACTCATTCTGGCTCGATTTTATCCAGCTTTCCCGGTCATTTTTGATTTTCGACTCCTTCAAACTCACCGTCATCTCATTCAACGCTATCGTCAGCTCATCCTTATCGGACCTCGGCTTCAACGTATTCTCAAAATCCCCCGTTGCCACCCGCTTAGCCTGCTCAACCTGCTCCAGCAGGATTATTTGCATCTCCCGGTAAGAATCAGAAAGCTGACCAATTTCGTCCTTTGAAGTGTAATCACTGATTCCTGACACATCACCTACGGACATCTTTTTAAGGTTCCCAACGATATTTAATATGGGAAAACTAATATATTGAACTAATAACCTGGATAATGAAAAAGCAATGGCAATGATGATTATAAGGAGAATAATAAGAACAAAACTTAAAGAAGTAATCAGGGTACCCGACATTCCTTTAACGTTGCTGGCGTAATTCGATTCTTCTGAGCTCATTGAATCAAGAGATGTTTTCAGCTTTTTTTCAAGATTAATAACTTCGTCTGAATCAAGAGCAGATTTGCTCTCGTTAAAGGCAGCCTTTATTTTTTCAGCAAACCCTAACGCTTTACTTGCAGCTGCTGAGGTTTCATTGACCAATTTTGGTTTAACCGTGTAAAAAAGTCGAATTCGATTGATCAGGAATTTTGCGTTTTTTATGGTTTTAGGTCCGGGTTTAGTGGAATTGAAGCCTTTTTCATCCTCATCGGAATCCGAAAGAGCATCATAATAGGTGGATGCAACGTCTTTAACCGTTTCTATCGGTTTTGAATCCAATTTAATAAAGAAACTTTCAAGGTTGGCAAAAAGGTTTAGTTTATTATTGGCTTGTTCAATAATTTCGATAGCTTTTTTGATTTTACTTGTATCAGTAGTAATATTAGTAGAAAGATTTGCCTTATCCGCTTTGTATTGATAATAATACTCCAGACTCTGATGGTATTCAACCATATAGCACCTTTGCGCGATCAGCATAATGTTCATAACCTTGGTGGTGCGGATCATGTATACCGAAACAATTCCAAACAGTACCATGCATCCAATGAACAACCCGATCATCAGGTTCAGTTTTCCTTTTATTTTGAGATTTTTCAACCAATTTTTCATAACCGTTTCAGCTTACAGATTTAGGGACGGATTTTTTTGATAAAAGATTTTCGCCTCAATAATGGTTTCCTCGAGTTCAGATAACAGCCTGATAATGTGAAGATCATTTTTTGATCGGGCTGCTTCGTGCAAATCATTCAGAATTCCAAGAGCCTTGTTTATGGATAGATTGCTGATAATTCCTTTCAATTTATGGACCTGGTCAGCAAGTTCTTTATAATTGCGGCTGTCGAACTCTTTATGTAAAGCGGACAGCCTTTCATCACTGGTTTGAAAAAACAATTCAAGCATCCTGATCACAAAATCCCGGTTGCCCGAAACCCTTTCCAATAACTCTTCAATTTGAATGGGACTCATCATGGTAGAATGTTATCGGGTTTCAATCGGGTTAGTTTTTCAATAATGCTGTATAATTCGTTGGGTTTAAAGGGCTTGGTTATGTAGTCATCCATGCCGCAGCGTAAGGCCTTATCAATATCACCCTTCATTGCATGGGCCGATAAAGCTACAATCGGAACCGCCCTCAGACCTTTGACGGATTCCAGCTGCCTGATTTTCTGCGTAGCTTCCATTCCGTCCATTTCCGGCATTTGGATGTCCATTAAAACCAGATCATAAGTGTTTACCTTAAACATTTCTACCGCTTCCAGTCCGTTCACCGCACAATCAACTTTCCAGTTTTTTAGTTGAATAAGGCCCGCTGCCAGTTTGGTGTTAATGGGATTGTCCTCGGCCAGTAAAATATGAAGCGGTCCGGTCACCGGAATTTCCAAAACATCTTGCTGGTCGGGCTTGAGATTCAGATCGATCTGCTTGATTTGCTCGGATAAGGTTGCTTTTATATCTCTTGGAAATAAGGGTTTCCTCAGGATTGAAAATAGTCCCCTTACCAAAAGATCCTCGCGGTTGAGGTTTACCGTGCTGGGAGCCATTACAATAACCGGCGTGTTTCTCAAACCTTTTAGTGCGCCGGGCAATTCATCAGCCAGTTTTTTTCCTGTGGTGGTTAAAACTCCGGAATCAACAACAATGAGTTGCTGGTTAGTAAGCGTCTTTGTAAAATTCTCCAGATTGACGACTGGCAGCACCATTATCTCATAAAGTAAAGGAAGTGAGTCAAATACGGAGCTGCTCGCTTTTGCCGCCATCTGGTCTTTTTCAATAATCAGCACCGGAGAAAAGTGCTCCAGACCAATGTTACTAACACTTGGGCGGGCATCGCCATTTGAAAACCGCTTAAACGGGATGCTGAAAAGGAATTTGCTGCCTTTACCATGTTCGCTTTCTACCCGGATTTCGCCTTTCATCAAATCCAGCAGTTTGCGTGTTATGCTTAATCCAAGGCCGGTGCCGCCATATTTGCGGCTGATGGATGCTTCAGCTTGTTGAAACGACTGAAATATCCGTTGAAGATTTTGTTTTGGAATCCCAATACCCGTATCGGAAACTACGAAACCAAGAACAACAATTTGCTCACTACTATCCAAAATGCTGGCTTCAATACAAATCTCTCCTTGATCGGTGAACTTGTATGCATTTGAAATGAGATTCAAAATGATCTGCCGGAAACGAGTGGGATCGCCTATCACCTGATCGGGTATTGCAGGGTCGATTTTGCAGATGAGCTCCAGATTCTTTTCATAAATTTTGATCGAAAGCATCCGGGCAACCCGCTCCACCACTTCCATCGGATTAAATGCAATCGATTCCAGTTCTATTTTTTCAGCTTCGATTTTCGATAAATCCAAAATCTCATTCAATATTTCCAGTAAAGATTCCCCCGATTGCTTGATCGATTCGATGCGCTCTTTTTGCTGCGGTGTTGTGTTCTCCAGCAATGCCAGATCCGCCATTCCGATAATTCCATTCAGCGGGGTCCGGATTTCATGACTCATGTTGGCCAGAAATTCACTTTTTGCCCGATTGGCTTCCTCGGCTGAATCCCGGGCTTTCTCAGCGGCTTTCCATGCTTCCCGAATGGTTTCTTCATTTTGCCGGAGCTTTTTTCGTGATTCGATCAATTCCGAAATGGTCGTTTCTAACTTTCGGGTGATATTTTCAAGTGTTTGCTTTTGTTGATGAAGGTCAATAAAAACGCGGACTTTGGATTTCAAAATCTCAGGCTCAATAGGCTTAAACAGATAATCTACCGCCCCTGATTCATATCCCTGAAATATGTGCTTGGTTTCCTTGCTGATCGCAGTTACAAAAATGATCGGAATGTGCCTTGTTCTCGAACTACCCCTGATGAGTTCAGCAGTTTCAAATCCATTCATTCCTGGCATCTGAACATCAAGTAGTATTAAAGCAACTTGCTGGTCTAAGAGAATTCCAAGGGCTTCATTACCCGATCGGGCTGTAATAATCTTTAGTTCAGGGCTTTCAAGCAATGACTCCATCGCAAAGAGGTTCTCTTCACGATCATCAACGATCAAAATCTTAACAGGTAAGTATTCAGTCATGACCAAAATGTGGTATGTAATTTTGTGACTCCCGAAAATAACTAAAAATAGGGAGGAAAAAGTGTATGGTTTTCATTTTTTCTAAATGCTGATCTTAATGGTACTGGTTTTGTATGCTGAAAAGCCTACTTTCGCAGCGCTAAAAGGCGGGTTTTTGTAATGAGTGCCATATTGAGTTGGATATCAGTTAATTGGATTGAAATCGCTGCGGCTTTGGTTAGCATTGCTTATGTTATTCTCACCATCAAGGAAATAATTTTCCTCTGGTTCTTCGGATTCCTCTCGGCAGTATTATATGCTATTGTTTACCTTCACTCCGGAATTTATGCACAAATGGCCCTCCAGGGCTATTATGCTTTCATCAGTATTTACGGATGGTACCATTGGTCAGTAAATTCAAAAAAAACCAGTTCCGGTTCCGTTCTGCCTATCGTCAGGCTGAAAAGGAGACTATTCATAATCCTGATCGTTGCCTGGATTTTGCTGTGGTTATTGATCAGCTTTGTATTGTACCGCTTCACCGATTCATTGGTTCCCTTTTGGGATGCATTTACTACCTCCGGCTCAATCATTGCAACCTGGATGCTGACCAGGAAAATTCTGGAACAATGGCTCTTTTGGATACTGATTGATTTTGTCGCAATCGGTTTATGCTTGTGGCAGAACCTTTATCCGACCACTGCTTTGTTTGTGGTATATATAATAATGGCAACCGTGGGTTACCGGCAATGGAGAAAAACATGGCAGACAACAGTTTAAACCATCTTTTTTTTATTACCGGAGCTGAATCTACCGGTAAAAGCACCCTCACCGGAGAGCTGGCCGCCAGGTATGGAGGGATCGGCATACCGGAATATGCCCGTACTTACCTCGAATCAATCGATCACCATTATACTTACAAGGATGTGGAAGCGATTGCCCGCCATCAAATTGGCCTGATCAATGAGAACAGAACGAATCCATTGGTTTTTTTCGATACTTGCCTGATAAATCTGAAAGTATGGTTTCGCGAAGTATTCCATACCATACCGGATTGGCTCAATGAGGCGATTCCAACAGCGGGAAAGGGTATTTATTTATTGTGTCAGCCCGATTTACCCTGGCAGTATGATCCCCTGCGCGAAAATCCGCATCGAAGGGAGTATTTTTCACAGCAATATGAGCAGGAACTAAAAGCAGCAGGATTTGATTATTTTAGAGTCGCCGGATCAGGGAACAGCAGAGTTGAAAATGCAATAGAAATTATAGATCGCGTGTTAATATGTTAGAAGAACAATTTTACTTGGTTGCCAAAACTTTTCAAGGTCTTGAAGATGTTTTAGCTCAGGAAATCAGGGGTTTAGGTGTGCAGGATATCGAGATTCTGAATCGTGCAGTCCGGTTTAGGGGAAATCTGAAAACTCTTTATGCCGCCAATTACCGACTTCGAACCGCTCTTAAGGTGCTGGTAGAGGTGGACACTTTTCCGGCAAAAAACGATTTTGAGCTTTATCAGGGAATACAAAAGATCGACTGGGTTCGGTTTCTCGAGCCTTCCATGTCGATGGCAGTGGAATGTGTCCTGTTTTCCGACCATTTCTCGCACAGTCAGTTTATTGCGCAACGTACGAAAGATGCAGTTGTGGATCAGTTCCGCGACCGGACCGGTAAGCGTCCAAGTGTCGACCGCGAAAATCCAGACCTGCTGATCTCCATACATATACAGGAAACCAAAGTAAATGTGCTGCTCGATAGTTCGGGTGGATCGCTTCACCGCAGGGGTTACCGTTCTCAGCTCCACCAGGCTCCTGTAAATGAGGTTTTAGCCGCCGGTCTGCTTTTGCTTGCTGGTTGGAATGGCAAGGGAAATCTTGTTGATCCGATGTGTGGATCAGGTACGTTTCTGATCGAAGGGGCTATGATCGCAATGAATATCCCACCGGGAACTTTCCGTCCTGGTTTTGGTTTTGAAAAATGGAAAAATTTTGATGCTGAGCTTTTTACTGAGGTAGCTGATCAGGTTGAGGAAAATGTTCAGTTTAAACACAAAATTGTGGGTTCCGATAAGGCTGCAAAATCCCTCCTGCTCGCCCGTGAGGGAATCCACCGAAGTTTTATGGACAAAAAAATCGAACTGGTTCATGAACCGATCGAAAAGTATATCCCCCCAACTGGTGGTGGCTGGATGATTACCAATCCGCCTTATGATGAGAGACTAAAAGTAGAGAGCATCTCTGGTTTGTACCAGCTGATTGGCGATCGGATGAAGCAACATTACCAGGGATACCAGGTTTGGATTTTCAGCGGAAACCCCGATGCCATGAAATCTGTAGGATTGCATCCCTCCAGGAAAATTCCGATGCTCAACGGCTCAATCGAATGCTCTTTCCGCCGCTATGATATTTATGAAGGAAGCAAAAAAGCAAAATACCAGAAACCTCTGGTGATAAAGAAATATTGATATTCTTGCAGATAGGTTAACTGATGGTTTTAGCGTAAGCGGCAAGTTCGCTTCCTGTAAGCGTTACCTGCTCAATAAAGCGCTGAACCAGAATTGGATAATTTTCGGGGTTTTCACCAGCCTTGGCACTCAGCTCCAGTGTTTTAAGATCGTGGGCTAATGCGTCCATTCCCATTACCGCCACTGATGATTTTGCTTTATGAGCCAGAGCTCCCAAAGCTATGTATTCTTTGTTCTTTAGATGTTCCGCGAGCCCCTCGGTGAATTCAGGAAGCTGATCTATAAATAGTTGAATCATCTCAACAATCATCTCGTTACTGCCCATTGACATACTCTCAAGGTAAGCCAAATCAGCAAAAGTGAACTTTCCTGCCATGTTGTTTACAAAAAGGGTTAAAAAAGGTTAAAAATCGGAAAATAAAATAGGTTGATATAATGGTTGATACATAGTTATGGGGCAAAGTTAATCAACAAACCCGATAATAGTCATGAATTATCTGTTTTGAAAGGCCTATATTTGTAACAATACCAAATTTCAAAAAAGATTATGTCCACCAAAATAACACCGTTTACGCACTTTCACCAATCTCTCGGAGCACGGATGGAATCATTTGCCGGATATCTGATGCCCATTGAATATTCAGGAATCACCGCCGAACACATGCAGGTTCGTGAAAAACTGGGAGTATTTGATGTTTCCCATATGGGCGAGTTCTGGGTTAAGGGCCCTAAAGCTTTCGATTTTGTTCAACGGGTGACTACCAACGATGTAGCTGCCCTTTTTGATGGTAAAGTTCAATATAGCTGCTTCCCTAACGGACAAGGTGGTATCGTTGATGATTTACTCGTTTATCGCGTAAATCAGGAAACTTATCTCCTGGTGGTGAACGCAGCAAACATCGAAAAAGACTGGAATTGGTGCGTAAAAAACGCGGAAGAAATGGGGCTCCAAACAGGAAAAGAATTGTATAATGCCTCCGATGAAATTGCACAACTGGCTGTTCAGGGACCTTTGGCTTTAAAGGCAATGCAAAAGCTTACCTCCGCTTCAGTGGAAGATATGGAGTATTATACCTTCAAAAAAATTCCTTTTGCAGGCATTAATGAGGTGATATTTGCCACTACAGGGTACACAGGATCAGGTGGCTGCGAAATTTATTGTGCAAATGAAGATGCTGAAAAACTTTGGCATGTAGTAATGGAAGCAGGTGAAGAATTTGGTATTAAACCGATTGGC
>CAIXKO010000016.1 GCA_903919925.1 uncultured Bacteroidota bacterium
CTGAAAACCTGCTGCTTTGAGGCCATCATTTACCGATATGGCGTATTTGTTACTCCGCACGCCACCGCTTCCGGTACCGGCATCGATCAGATAGTAAGCGATTTTGCCAAAAACGGCCACCGTTTTAACCTGATTGAACGGCAGAGTTGTCTTTTCGTTTTTCAGAAGGACCAAACCCTCGCCGGCAGCCTCCCGGGCAATCTCAGCATGGGCCTTTAAATCCGGCTTTTGCGATGCCACATATCCCAGGGCGCGTGGAGATTTTAGCTTGAGCTGCATGTTATAAACCAGGTTTTTAGCCAGGGTACTTTCGTCCAGGGTTTTATCCCGGAGAGCGGTGGTCAGCTCCTTAACCTCATCCATATTTCCGCTCATCAGCATACTATTTCCGGCACGCACCTTGGCCAGGGCACTACCATATCCGTCGAAATCGGTCATAAATAAACCGGTAAAGCCCCAATCCTGACGAACCACATCATTTAACAATTCGGGATTTTCAGCTGTATAAAAACCGTTTACTTTATTGTAGGAAGTCATAATTGCCCACGGATGTCCTTCTTTCACTGCGATTTCGAAGCCCCGAAGGTATATTTCACGCAGGGCTCTCTGGCTGATTACTGCATTGTACCATCTCCGGTTAGTTTCCTGATTATTGGCGAGAAAATGTTTTAAAGTTGCTCCTATTCCTTTGGTTTGAAGGCCCTTGACCATTGAGGCGGCCAATTTCCCCGAAAGCAGCGGATCCTCGGAATAGTATTCGAAATTGCGACCGCACTTTGGGTTCCGATGCAGGTTAAGCGCCGGCATCAGGATCACATCATAATCATACTCCAATACCTCCTCGCCCATGGCTTTTCCTACCTTTTCCGCCAATTCGGTGTTCCATGCCGCGGCCAGGCAGGTAGAGGTTGGGAAAGCGGTGGTGTATGAGTATTCAGTAGCTCCGGCGGGTAATGGATCGCGGTTTACCCCGGTGGGTCCATCGGTCAGGGCCGAGGATCGGATAGAAAGTCGTGGGATAACCAATTTTGAATTTTGGTTGGCGATAATGATTCCCAGGCCCTGCTCCGTTGTTTTTGAAGCTACGGCAGGTAAAAACTTCCCGTCGCCCACGGTCATGCCGATTTTTTCATCGGGAGTCATGGCGGCAATTACGCTCTCCAATTTATCTTTACCTAGTTGAGGATCTGTGCTTTTAGCGGGACTGCAAGCCTGGATAGCCAACCATATAAAAGCCAGAAATAATGGAACCGGGTTGGTTAGTATTCTTTTCATGATTATATTTTTTCAGGTAGGTTTTGCAAGGTTTAATTACTTTTTCCGGTTATTCAGGAATTTAATTAATTCCTCAGGCCGGTCCGTTTGAATTCCATCCGTCTTCCATTGCAGAATCTGTTCCCACTCAGCCTCTGTGCCTTCTTTTTCATCAACGGTTACCATTGCGTTGAGGGCATGTGAATTTTGAACAAATTCTTCAGTTAACTGGCCCATATCGGTAGCCAGCATGATGGTTTTCACCTGGTTTAGCACCTGATCAATGTTACGGGC
>CAIXKO010000017.1 GCA_903919925.1 uncultured Bacteroidota bacterium
GGTATATACGGCAAATTTCTGAACAGCCTCAGCTGCTGCAACCGATAAATTTGGGTCGGCACCTTCCACCATTTGAAAAACAATTTTCCCGGCTTTGTTCCAGGGAATCAGCGCCATGGAATTCAGAACATTAACCTTTACGCGATAATCCGCATCCAATTCTAGAATAGTTTTAACCAATGGCCATGCTTCCTCATCTTTAGCCCGTATAACTGCCTTGATCAAGTTCGATTTCACTTCCGGATTACGCTCATCCTGATATACTCTCTCAACCTTTTCAGGAATCGTTTGCAACCAGTCCATTCCAGCATATCTTCCCAGATAATAAGAGGCATAAACTGATCCGGCAAAGCTGGTACCTGATTCAATTATCTTAAGCATCCGCGCATTACCGGTAACCGAGGTGATCCCGCGCATCCCAAAACGGAATATTCCCATTGCCTGTCCTTCCGTTTCTTCCAGGGGACAGTCAATTGCCGAAATGAAGTTCAGATCTTCCTCACTTCCGCATTTTCCGATAGCCTCATAACACATCCCTTTAACCAATGAATTGGTATCCTTTTCAAGCACTTTCCTTAACAAGGCCAGTGCTGAAGGATGATAGCTCTGCCCCAGTGCCCAGGCGCCAATCATCCTTACCCGCTCCTGCTCCACCTGCATCGCAGCATAAATGGTATCGGCAATACCAACAGCCTGCACGCTTCCCAAACAGAACAGCGCCTCACCGCGATAATTTGGATTGGTGCTTTGCAAAAATGGCAGCAGACCTTCCGAATCCCTGCGATCCGCCAAGTCATGTATCTTCCTGATAATACTATCATTATACTTATTTACTCCCTGTCCCCACGCCCCCACACACCCAAACACCACCACACCCAAACCCCATACCCCCAACACTCTCCCCACTCTTCTCGTTCTTCTCGTTCTTAACGCTCTTAACGTGCTATTTAATAGATTCATACAAGGTTTGCAATATTGATTTCCGGATATAAAGATCAGTCAGCCTGTTATTATCACGGGTTGGATACACCCGGTTTGACAGAAAAACGTATAACAGCCCATTTTCAGGATCCACCCACACAAAAGTTCCGGTATATCCCGAGTGGCCAAAACTCGAAGGAGATGCTGACGGACAGGGATAGGAATCTTCAAAACTCAGGCTGTCATTTCCAATAATTGGTTTATCGAAACCCAGGCCCCGCCGGATTCTGAGTGAGTCATACTGGTATCGCGTAAATTCTTTAATGATTGCAGGAGAAAAGAATTGCCGCCCCCCATAAGCACCGCTCCATAGGTACATTTGAAATAATTTGGCCAGATCTTCGGCCGTTCCAAATAATCCTGCATTACCGCTAACACCGCCAAGCATGGCAGCGCCTTCGTCATGCACGTATCCATGCAGCAGCTCCATACGGAAAAAAGTATCGCGCTCAGTAGGGATAATCTGATCCGGTGCAAAAAAACGTAACGGATTATATGTTAGGGTTGATGCTCCCAAAGGCTTATAAAACTGATCCTTAAGGTATTTTTCATATTTCTGTCCGGTCAATTTCTCAATGACTTTTGGCCACAGCAGAAAACTCAGATCAGAATAAACATATTTTCTTTCCTTGAGTACCGGCTCCTCGCGTATTCTTTTATAAATGTCCTTATCGTACGATTTAAAACGCCACAACCCCTGCGAAACCCGTACCGGGAAACGAGCAGAGGAATCAGGAGCAAGCGTATTTTCTTTATAGGTTCCGTCCGGATTTTTGGTATCGCGCCAAAAGGGAATCCACGATGCCAACCCCCCGCAATGGGCGAGTACCTGGCGAACGGTCATATCCCCCTTATCGGTACCTCGGAAATCGGTCCAATATTTGGAAAACGGGGCATCAATCTTAATCTTTTTATCCTGCACCAGCTTCATAATGGCTGGCAATGGCGCCGAAACCTTGGTTACGGATGCCATATCAAAAAGATCGCCCGGAACTACCTCCTGATCCGATTTATAGGTTGGGTTTCCATAACAAGCCTGATAAAACACTTTCCCATTACGGGCGGCAAATACCTCACACCCGGGAAATGCTCCGGCAACTATTCCGACTTCGCAAATGGAATCAATTTTTTTTTTAATCAGCTCTGAATCTATACCCACCGCCTCTGGTATTGTATAGGAAAACCTGATCCCTCCCTGCGTGTCTAGTCCATCGCCGGCCTTAAACAACGGTTTTACAGAAACCGGAAGTCGGCCGGTAGCACCAATTCCTCCAAAAATGAGTTGTGCCGTCAGGTCCATCGAGAGTTCAGTTTCCTGGTAAGAAACGATCAGCCCGGCAAGCTTTTCGGGATTTTGAAATTTACTGAGGGAATATGGATTACCAAAAACAGCAGCAATTACCGGAACTTTTTCTGATATCTGCCTGATAAAAACAATCTCATTTTCAGATAATCCGAAATTCTTAGCTGCCCTCTGATCCATATTGTGAACACCAATAATAATCAGGTTATAGGATTCCAGCTTTTTCATCAGTGCATTTATCATCTCCTGCGATGATCCTTCATGCATCTGATAGCGGTCGATTGCCGCATAGCCGTTCAAACGATGCTGAAACAAGGTTTCCTCATTGCGTCCAATCATTACCGATGCAATCCGCAGCTTCTCCAGATTTTTCAATGGAATCAAACTGTCGCGGTTTTGCAATACGGTAAGTGATGCCGCCACAAGCTCCCGGTTGATCACTTCGGCAGCAGGGCTATTCAGCCGTGTTGTTAAGTTATCGGTGGACAATGGTTTCCATTTATTCAAACCGGTCCAGTGCTTAACTGCCAAAATCGATTTGCATCGCTTTTCAATAGCTGACTCTGATAACCTGCCTGATTGTAACGCTTGTTCAATTCCACTGATGGCCAGCTCAACATTTTCGACATAAATCAGCAAATCGTTACCTGCTTCGATTGCTTTAACCTCAATTTCACCGGGGGGATTTGAAGAAGTTACCCCCTTCATATTCAAAGCATCCGTTACAACCAATCCATTAAAACCAAGTTGATTTCTCAGAACTCCCGTAATCACCTCCTGCGAAAGTGTTGTAGGCACTCCGGCCCGTGGCTCAATTGCCGGAACTTCCAGATGTGCCACCATCACTGATCCCAATCCATCGGCAATCAGCTGCCGGAAAGGGTAAAGCTCCACTGAATCAAGCTGCTCGCGTGATCGGTCAATGCGGGGCAGTGCCAGGTGCGAGTCGGTACCGGTATCGCCATGTCCCGGAAAATGCTTTGCCGTTGCAAGCACATGCATATCCTGGAGGCCGTTCATGTAAGCCCTGCCTTTAGCAGCTACCTGATTCGGATTTTCGCCAAATGACCGGTAATTGATCACTGGATTTTCCGGGTTATTATTTACATCAACCACCGGAGCAAAATTCATCTGGATGCCGGTTTCATTCAGTTGCCTGGCAATCTCCGTACCCATCCGGTAAATAATATCATTGTCGCGGATAGCTCCAAGGGCCATCTGAAACGGGAACTTTGTAGTACTATCGAGCCTCATCGCCAATCCCCACTCAGCATCTATAGCCATCAGTATGGGGATTTTGGATATGGATTGATAGCGATTAACTAAATTCGTTTGCCTGACCGGGCCACCCTGGAAAAATGCGATTCCTCCAATGCCATCATTTCGGATCAAACGTTCGATCTCTTGCTGGTGTTCCGGTCCGCGGTTTGAGAAAGCAGCAACCATAATGAGCTGCCCGATCCGCTCCCTGGGGGTCAAAGTTTTATAAACAGAGTCAACCCAGAGTGAGTCAGTGTGCTGATAGACTGGTGGAGCTGACTCTTGCGCATTCGCCGGCAATCCGGATAAAATATAGAAGCAAATAAGATTAATCAGGAGTTTTGAATTCAGACCGATTTTCATAATTGTAAAGTTAAATTTCCTGCCGCTTTCTCCGATATTGTACAATCGGCATATCAGCAGCAAACAACATTTCCGTACCATCCAGCTTTCCCGCCTTTGGAACCTGGGTTTGAACCACTCTTCGATCTTCATGCAATATCCTGATATTAAGTGGCATAAATAATAAATTAAAAATATGGCTCAACCCCGGAACGGTAATTATATTCTGATATAACCGGAGATATAATAAGGTATGCTCCAGATCCACCGGCACAAAAGCAGCCACAATCCGAATCCTGGCGGACAAATAATTTTGCCAAAGGTTGGGGAAAATAAAATCGAGATGTTGTGAATCCTCAGGTTTTGCAGGGGTTTCATTAGGGAATTTTGCCGGCTGCCCATTCTCCAGCCTGTTATAAACATCCACCCTGAATCGATTTTTATGCAACCAGGTCAGCCTCGGACCGTCTGCCACCGTTCGCCCTCCACGGCCAATCGTTTTCCGGTGCACAAAAGGCAAATGTGCCACATCAAGCTGGTTTTCTATGGCCCTTGAAAAATGAGTGGCCCAGGGATCCACCCGGGTTAATTTCGAATGATTCCCGAGCCCTCCAAAGAACTCCGGCTTGGTTTCCCCAGGATCCGTATTCCCAAAGAATATCCATATAAAACCATGATTTTCATAAGTTTGATATCCATGCGCAACAAAATTCTCCGGAACCGGTTTCGCCGCTCCATTGGCAGGAATGATGACACATCGCCCGGTAGAATCAAATTCCAACCCATGAAACGGACACCGTATGTGATTGTCCACACATTCACCAAAACTCAGCGCGGCGCCCCGATGAATACAAGGATCACTTAAACAATGCACTTTGTTGGATTGATCGCGCCAGAATACCAGTTTTTCGTTCAACCTCGTCACCCCCACCGGCTTTTTCTTCACCTCGGTTGATTCCAAAACGATGTACCATTGATCAGTGTTCATAAAAATGGAATTTTGGTAAAGATAATGATAAAGCGATTGCACCTCACCCTTCACCTCTGGCACGGTAACCTCAACGCAATGATCTCAATTGATCCCCGGATGCCCCTTATCGTTCAAAAACCCAGCCATTTTCCCGCCAGGGCAGATTTGTGCAATAACGATGCAAATTTAGAGGGATTATAACAAAAGGGTCGTGAATTAAATAATAAGTGAGAGGGAAAACTTTTTCCTTAGGTCCTCGAAGGTAATTTTAAGCCGTATTTTTGTACCTATGAGAATTTATACTGCGATTTCAATATTGATGCTGATTTCAGGGGTTTCTGCATTTTCACAATCAGGCAGTAACCTTTGTGCCTGTTGCACTGATGAATATAAGCAATTCGATTTCTGGATCGGCGATTGGGTAGTATACACAAATGCAGAAATGATTGGCTTCAATAAAATCACAAAAATTGAAGCTGACTGCATCCTGCGCGAAAACTGGAAATCCGTTGTCAGCTCTCATACCGGATCGAGTTATAACTTTTACGACCGGAATGATAAAAAATGGCGACATATCTGGATTGGTAGCGATGGTTTGACGATGGAGGTTAAAGGTGAGTATAAGGACCGGAAAATGATCATGACCGGTGATGAATATCGCGATGAAAAAGGAAACCGGACCATCAATAAAGTAACCTGGTACGCAAATACCGACGGCACCGTCAGACAGGTTTGGGAACAGTCAAAAGATGGCGGACAGGCTTACACCATTCAATTCGACGGGATTTACCGCCGCAGGAAATAATTACTCCAAAGCCATTTATAGCTCCTCAATGAGTAGCCTTGCCTGAAACAAGTCCTTTACAATATGGTCGGCAAAGCTAAAGTCCTGATTACAAGTATATTCACTCGGTACTGCGATTACACAACAGCCGGCAAGATGACCGGATAGCGCACCGTTCGAGGAATCCTCCAATACAATACAATCCCCTGGATTCAATCCCAGTGCCTGTATGGTTTTAGTATAAATCTCCGGATCAGGTTTGCCTGCCGTAATATGGTCCGATGGCAGCAGGTATTCGAAATAACCGGTTAACCCAAGTTGTGCTATTGCCACTTCCATCAGCTTCCGGGGCGATCCTGTTGCAATTGCCATTCTCATTCTTCCATGAAAAGCATGAATAATCTCCATTGCACCAGGCAGAATTTGTAAATCATTCCTGAATGCATCCAACAGTAAAACATTACGTTCATCAACCAACTCCTGGGCAGTATGAGTAGTTATACCCAAATCTTCCTTGAAAATGGCTAAAGACTCAATTGGCGACCGGCCCATCTGTTTTACCCAGATACCATCATGCAGCTGCTTTCCAAAATCAGCTGCCATTTTATAAGATATTCTACGGTAAATAGTCTCAGAATCAATTAATAACCCATCCAAATCAAAAATTATTGCCTGGTACATTCGAGTAATGTTTTTCAATTAATTCTGCAAATGAACAAAAAAGCCTATTTTTAAATCAGATATCTAACAACATTTTAACACCCCTTACAGATGTTCCGCAAAATACTTGTCCTGGCTTCCCTGGCCCTGTTCTTTCAAAATCTCACCGCACAACATCTCATTATTCTTCATACCAACGATATGCACTCGAGGCTTTGGGGATTTGGACCTGAAGCCGATTATACCCCGTTAACGCCTAATGACGATCAAACTGTTGGAGGTTTTGCGCGGATTGCTTCTGTAATTTCGGAATATAAGAATAAGGACGAAAAATCGCTTCTGGTTCTGGATGCCGGAGATTTTCTGATGGGTACCCTATTTCATACAGCCGAAGCCAGCACTGGTTTTCAGCTCAGGCTAATGAAAGAAATGGGTTATGATCTTGTTTCGATCGGAAATCATGAGTTTGATTTCGGGCCCCTCGAGCTGGCGAAAATCATATCCAAATCGGCTGAGAAACCGATACCCGGAATCCTCCTGTCCAATATAAGTTTTGATTCCACTAAAGCCGATGACGATAACCTTGAGGCCCTGTTTACCTCGGGGCTGATGACGCGATATAAAGTATTGGTGAAGAATGGGCTGAAAATCGGCTTTTTTGCCTTAATGGGTGTTGATGCCGCCAG
This sequence comes from uncultured Bacteroidota bacterium, assembly GCA_903919925.1. GTDB lineage: Bacteria > Bacteroidota > Bacteroidia > Bacteroidales > UBA12481 > UBA12481. Next base: position 6,987 of record CAIXKO010000017.1, read on the forward strand.
TGTTGCACCCATGGTTAAGCCCGCCAAATTTACTGACCGGATTCTCTCTGCTAAATTTTACACACAGCTTTTGCGGGAAAAAGAAAAGGTAGATATAGTTATTTGCCTATCGCACTGCGGATTAGTGCCTGATGCAAAAAAGGGTTGGAAAGGTGACGATATTGAACTTGCTGAGCAAGTACCCGGAATCGATGTGATCATTTCCGGCCATACACACACGGTACTTTCCAAACCTTTTATTGTCAATAATATTCCGATTGTTCAGGCAGGTGGGGAAGGCAGGTTTATCGGAAAACTTGAAATTGAAAAAACAAGCAGCGGGGTGAAAGTACTCGCTGGCGAACTTATTCCCATAGATGACAAGATTTCAGGCGATAAGGTGGTTCAGCAGAAAATTGAAGACCAGCAAAAACTAACCGCTAACCTTTTGTTTTCCGGGTATAATTTTAAAATCGATAAACCGGTTTTTGAGACTTCTTACGATGTTCGCTTCAATCAGGACCATAACCTGGAAACTTCCACACTGGGCCCATTTTTGGCCGATGCTTTATATGGGTATATTAACAAGATTGATAGCAAACCTACCGATGTTATGCTGGTTACTGCAGGCCTGGCCCGTGATGAAATTCTTAGGGGAAAAACCGGCATACAGCTTCCCTCCGATCTGTTCCGGATTTTCCCATTGGGCAAGAGCGAGATCAGTGAATCTTTTGGTTACGCGATGAGCCGGGTTTATGTTACCGGCCGTGAGCTGAAAAATATCCTGGAAGCGATGCTCCTGGCAAAGAATATGTCCTCTGATTATTATGGCTATTGGTCAGGTATTCGCTATAAGATCAATCCCTTACGGCTTCCTCTGGACAGGATTTATGAAATTGAAATTGGAAACGATCAGGATGGTTATCACAAAATCAATCTGAAAAAACGGGATTCCACATTATATAGCATTGCAACAAACGATTATGTAATGAAGTTTTTTGGCGTAATCAAAAAAATGACCAAAGGTATTCTGAAGGTTGCCCCTAAATTTGCAGATGGAACCCCTATACCCGACTTTAAACTGGCCATATTAGATATCGACCCCAATAAGCCCGGCATTCAGGAAGCTAAAGAATGGGCCGGATTACTTACCTACGTCTCCAACCTGCCGGATCTCAATGGAAACGGCATTCCCGATATGCCGGAAAAATACCGTGAGGTTAAACATTCGTCTGTATCAAAAGCATCGGTCAATCCGATCCTGGTTTTTAAAGGTACGAATGGTGTAAATGTTGCGCCGGCAGTGTTGATCACTGCTATTGTTGCAGGTGCTGCATTGATCATCTTCCTTTAGTTTTTTCTAAAGATCCAGACATCCTGTTCACCATTTGTACCTGGAATGTGTTCCAATACATTCAGGCTGAGTGTCCATATCCGCACCCATTTTTCAGGATGGAAAGCGGTAAAAGTGCGATGCCCCTCAGTTACCTGGCCACGAACCACCAGATCCTCGGAGTCAAACAGCAGCTTTTCCTTAGGGGTAAGCTTCTCAGCAAACGATTTGCCATGAAGGGTAATGAACAATATACCCCCAGGTTTTAACACCCGAATAAGTTCATTCAGCCAGGCCTCATGCGCTTCTTTTGAAAGATGCGTAAAAATGGAAATCCCGTATACCAGATCAAACCACTCCTTTTCATAAATCAACCCCGGCATCAAATCATTTGAATGAAAATAAATATCCGTAAAATTAGCAGAGCACCAGGCAATTGACTGTCTGTTATAATCCGTTCCATAAAAAGTTCCACCTTCTACCAATCCGGGTAAGTGCCTCACCACCCTGGCAGGGCCGCAGCCCCAGTCGAGAACGCTGGCTCCTGTCAGGTTTTTATGTTTTCGTACCAAATCCACCAGCCATTCCGCAGTTTTCAGTCCATTAATATAGTAACGCTCATAATCGAGCTGAAACGATTCATACATCAAATAATCAGGTGGAAAACCAACGTTAGGATATTGTTTCCTGAATTTCCGGTTACGGTCTTTATTCTTTTGCCGTAGCCAAATAAATCGCAAATAATCAGCTAGCTGCATGAGTCCAAACAAGCGAAGGAATCTTACTATGGATTGCTTTGATTTCATTTTGAATGAATTAGTCGTCCGGCAAGCGGAACTTTAATACGTATGGCATTGGAAGGGCAGGTTTCATGGCAGCAATAACACCTGATGCAATCAGTGTAATTATACATCGGTACCTGATCGTCCCGATCATTGGGAAAACTAAGCGCTTTGGGGTTTACCGGACAAATTTTAACGCATTGACCGCAGCGTGTACATTTCTCCTCATCAATCACCGGTTTTGGAATAATAAAATTCCTGGCCAGCGGTGCTAATTTTGATGTCCCTGAAGAAGCAGTTGATCCGGTGGACCGGTTAACCTTAAATCCTTGCTGTATCCAATTATCCGGAGACTCTCCCAACCATTCAATTTCCTGATAATTGCCCAGGCCCAACTTCTCCCCCCAGGTAATGGTGGGAACCAGTTCCGGTTTCAGTCCGATCAGATAGCAAACGGTGGCATCAAGTGCTACAGGGTCAGTGGAAGCAAGAATCAGCCCGATAGATCTTGGGGTGCCGCTGGCCGGGCCATTGCCCTCCATTCCAATAATTGCATCCATGATATAAAGACGGGGTCTCAACAGTAAGGACAGGTCCACCAGCATTCTTGAAAAAAGCTGATCATCATTCATCCGCCCATGAAACTCCGATTTGAGCATTCCGGGAATACAGCCAAACTGGTTCTTTACCGCTCCGGTAATCCTGGTGAGGGCATGCGTCTTAAGTTTTGATATGGAAATCAAACCATCAGAATCAACAACGCCCTTGGCAACCACAAATTTCTTTACCAGGCTTCCTTGAGGAAAAGGTACATCAACCGGGGTCACCATATCGGCAACAGGAACATTCAGTTCTTCAACAACATCAAGCAACCCGGCCTTTTTTGCCACCGCACGGGTTGATCCAACAGCAGGACTATCGCCAAAGGAAACATCCATGCCGGCATCCTGCAAAAGACTAATCACTCCACGAAAAACTGCGGGATGTGTTGTCACCGCCTTGGATGAGTCCTTGGACATCAGCAAATTAGGCTTCACAAGTAGTTTCTCACCCTTTTTCACAAACTGCCCGATGCCACCCAACAATCCTACACAATTCTTAATGGCTTCTTCAACTTTTTGGACATTGTAATCCTGACAGGCAACAATCGCCACCTGACTTTTATGAACTTTAGTCATTTCTGTTTTTCCCTTTTTGTAATCGGTTCAACTGTTTTCGGCCGGCTCTTTGAAGTGCCGATGAATCCCAAAAGGGAATCGCCGCCTCTAAAACCAGTATCAATTCCATTTTTAAATCCGGTAAAACCTTGGTAATGTTTTCGAGAATAACCATGGAATATGCCTTTATCGCGATTGCCTGAGCATCGTCCATGAGCCATTTAAAAAGAGTATCAACCAGTTTTCCCATCGCTTCATCGTCTTCCACCCATGAATGACGAACCAAAATATGCATGAATATTCTTTTTACCGAAACATCCTTCAACCCAGGAAGATTTTTCACCAGATCGGTTAAATAGGGCCTGATCAGGTATGGGTTCCTTTCGCAGCACAAATCGGCCACACGAGCGGCTCGCATGCAAAGCGGTGATTTCTGCTGATAGGCTATATCCATCAATTCCTTAAACAACCTGGCATCATCACCCACCATGGCAGCGGTATAATCCATGAGCGAGCGACTGCTATCGGTGAGGATGGAAGGGAAATTGATGGGTTGCATGGGTGCAAAAATAGTAAAAGGTTCGCTGCGCTTACTAATTGGTTCGGCTGCGCCTCACTAAGGGTTCTCTTTTTGGGGGGTTGATCATATTCCCCTTCTTTATTTTCCTGTAATGGTGCCGGAGCATTGGCCTGAAACATGGTTGGCAACTATCCACCGACCCTCTGACCTGACCTTATTTTTGGCCTCATTTTGAGGTACACCATCGTTCATCAATACAACTCCATTCAAAACCAGTGTAGGATGGTCCGATAATTTTGGAAGATGGAGTATGCCGGTAACCCCCTCCGGAAGGGTCAGACTAAAAATAATAGATTTTCCGTCATCTCCCTTTTTCCAGGATATCGGGACGGCGCCAAACTCAGTGACAACAACCCCTTCAGCAAAGGACAGATCGCCCAGCCGGGGCTCGATCAGCAGCTTTTTATCCCAAACAGGCCCATCCGGGCGAACGCCCAAAATGTATGAGCTTAGAAAATAGGCCGGAACAGCGCCATAGTTGTGACATGCTTCTGTAGAACCTTCTCCTTTCTCGTTAATGAATGATTCAGCCAGGGTTCCGGTATTGAACAGGAATTTCACCATGGGGCTCCAGCGGCGGCGAAGTTCCTGAATCACTTCAAGATCCATTTTGGCGGTATTCATCCGGTATAACTCCTGAAAAACCCAATAATAGACTACCGGCATATTGACTCCCGCCTTCTGTTCAATCATCTTCTCAAAGTCCCGATTAGTGCATACGTGGTTCATCCCGGGGTTTTTATAGTTGGCCAGGAACCACCTCCGCACGGATTCTTTACGCTTTTCAGGTACCAATCCCCGATCCAGTGCAATCAGCTGCGCGTGTGCGGTTGGCCCATAAACCCGGTCACCGATAAATGCCGAATTGAATGCTCCTTCAGATTCGTTCCAGAACTGGCTGTTGTATGCTGTTTTTAAAGCTGCCCCAGCCTTCGAATAAACTGCCGCCTGTTCTTTATCACCCAAAGCCAGTAAAAGGTAATCGGAATCGGTAAGTGCCTGGTATAAAAAGGCATTTATGGTGGCTCCTTCACAGGTAATATAGGCCAGGGGATTGTCGAATGAGGTGTATTCCCGTGCCAAAAGCAACCCGCGCGGCGTGAGGTGCGAAAGGAACCAGTTTATCTGGGCGGCCATAGCAGGCCTCATCTCTGCAAGAAAATCCTTGTCGCCGGTAGCCTGGTAATATATCCTGAGTGCCTCGATCCACTGACACGAATAATCCTCAATAATATAATGACAATCTTCCGGTCCCCGATCAGTAGGAAATGTTGCCAGTATTTGCCCGTCAGGCAGCTGCGACTGAGCAGCATGACGAAGTAGATTTTTTAGCAGGCGCGGATCAGAGAAGGTTTTCTGTCCACCGGGACCGGGACCAGCCAGGGCTACCCGCGTGGTTATAAAATTAGGCTGAGCAGGATCCTGGAGCCATTCGTCCCGCTCGCGGGCATCACTGCCATATCCGTCATCACTGGTGATTTCGATGGTATTAACTGCCATGTTCCACAAATCGTTGAACATTTCATCGCTGCACCGGAACTTCCCGATCCGCTCAAAAGGATATCGCCTGTCGATCATCTTCAATCCCAGTATACTTACCCGTCCCGATTCGCATTTTACCTGCATGTAATGGCTGCCCCATTGATCAGTAGTGATAAAACCCTGACGTCCTGCTCTTGCGGTGTAAACATTACCGACGCCATAC
>CAIXKO010000018.1 GCA_903919925.1 uncultured Bacteroidota bacterium
AAATATGCGTCCGAACGGCGCTATGAATAAAGGATGCGGGTGGAAATTTGCATTCATTGCCCGATGCCATTCCTTCCCACTAATGCCATCGTCTGGACGCACATTTGATGGAAATGCACACAAATAAAATATATTTACAGCCTGGCTAACCTTTAGGGTGACAGCTATGCACGTTTTCCCCCTACCCTTTACCCTGTTATGTTAGCATTGAATAGAAAGATTACTGCCTGGTTTTATAATTACCGGGTTTTTTAGGGTGATGAGGGCTTTGCCGTTGGTGGAGGTTAGCTGGCCTGAAATTGGCTTGCCGTTGAGTAAAAACCGCACCGATGTTGTATTGAGCTGATCATTCAGGGTTAATGAAATACTATTCACTTTGAGCTGGCCATATTTTACAGCTATCTGAGCGGTTAGGCTGGATCCGTCATATTTTTGTTCAAAAGTCCCCCACCCCCCGGCGGAGGTAAACGGGGCTTTAAAATTTTCAGGTGTCAAACGGGGGGCAAAGCCGATATGCCCCTTGGGACCATGATATTCGAAACCGCAGGCAGCAAGAAAAACGCCGTAACTGGCCATAGATCGTGCATAGTGATCCCCACACTCCACCTCGTTCCATGGATTCCGCCGGGCGGCATGGTAGCGGTCGTGGATTGCACGTTCGATGGCAAAACCCTCGAGCAGCATATTTTCCCATATCATGTGGCCCGAGAGTTGGTGCTCGAAACCGTTCATGCACTCGTTAAAGTAATAGTCGTAATTGGTTGTTACCCGTTTTGATTCTCCTTTGGGCCAGGTGCACATCAGGGTACCGGCCTCGCCTGCCATGGCGTACCATCTTCCGGGTTTATAAGCCTCGCGGTATGGGCCCACATTGGGGGTGAAATTATATTTCCACAAAGATTTTAAGGCTTGCCGGGTTTGTTCAGCCGGAAGTACCTCTCCTAGAGCAACCTGCCAGGCCCAGCTTTGCCCCAGAACCTGATCGATTTCGCATCCATCATAAGAGCCCACCGTGTTTGGTTTAGCCGGATTTCCCACCTGGATAAAATACTCGCCGTTCCACATTTTCGAAACAAAGTTTTTCTTTCCGGCTTCCAATATTTTTCGGCATTGGTTTTCAAAATCAGGATCACTCATTTCAACAGCCATTTCGGCTCCGGCTTTCAGTGCGGCCAGATACAGACCGCTAAGCCAGGCAACATCGCCAAACCATTCAGCATCCAGGGTGTTATGCTGACTCTTTTTGAGAACACCATCACCAGTACCATCCTGGTCGATCATCCATTGAAGGGCCTTTTTTATTTTAGGCCAATTGCGGTTCAGGAAAGCATTATCGGGCGACATCTGGTGATCGCGCAGGCTGCGGAGGATAATCCCGGCCTGACCATCGATTGCAGCTCCGGTACCTTTTCCGCGATACTCCACCACCCCATCGCCTTTGTAACTATCTGCATCGTTAAAATCGGTTTTCTCGCGCAGCACAATATCCAGCTCAGGAAAAATACGTCCCATAGTTTGTTCGTAATGCCAAACATGGGTACATGTTCCATGACAACATCCAACTCCCTCCCAGCCCCAGAATTTACCGTCAAAGAACCGAAAAGCAGTAGAAGTAGCTAAAGTTGATGCATTGGTAAAAGTGCGGTCGAGGAACCAATATGGCAGCGTGGAATCATACCAGGTGTCGCGCCAGAGCTTGGTTTGTGAATAAAGTTTATCGATATTTTTGGCCAGGTAGCCGGCGGTTGCCTGCGCATTAACAAACTTTGATGCGTAATACCGACCCTTTCCGGGATCGCTGAGATTTGGAAAATTCCAGGTTAGAGCAAAAGTCAAGACTGACGATTCGCCAGCACCAAGATTTATCGTTCGGCCGATTGCTCCAATCAATCGTTCCTCCAGATCAGCAGAGGCTTGATTTGCCGAAGCTCCAGACAGTCCATCCTGTGAAGCAGCAGCAACAGTGTAATTTGCGCGATCGCCCAGGAGCGCCAGTCCCATTGTGCCATAATCAAATGCCTTTTCCAGTTCAGCCAAAACAGCCTGAGTATCGCTGAAAGTAATCCGGCCAACTCCAATATTACCCCAACCACCAGGCTCGGCATCAACGATTTTTATCTGAGCTTCTTTACCCTCAAATTCAGCAAGACTAAGACTCTGGAGCGACATTCGGTTATCGTTCATCCCGGTTGCAGTGCGAACAACTTTACCATCGACAATGATGTTGAGGCAAGTTTTATCCTTGTGACCGCCGCCGCCAATCCAGAAATTGACAAATTTACGTTCGACCTTAAAACTCCGGCTGGTAAGAGTTCCGGTGGCACCATCGCGGCTGCCAACCTCCTGATCGGTATCAGCAGAAGCATGTGAATTAACCACCCTTTCCGTGTCACCGCCAACATCACCCTGATAACCTGGAATATCTGCTTTTTTTATCGGGCCCTTGCCAAAAGCGTTCCCTTCAGCGGTCCATCCCACGTAAATATCTTTGTTCCAATCCTCAAAAGGAATATCGGGTCGCCGGTCTGCTGCTTGTTGCGGCACTTTTTCAACGGTGCAATCTAAAAAGCTAATACCTTTTTTATTTACAATCCGATTAATCCGCTTTCCATTTAATCCGCGGTTGTATAGGCACACCGCATTTTCGAGCCAGCCAAACAGGGTAGTTTCGATGCTATCGGTTGAATTGTTCTTAATTGTGAATCGCATGATGGTAGCCGGCAGGCTCGATTCGTCCACCGAAAGCGGGATAAATGGAGAGAAAGCTTCGAGGGTAACTGATGGCATTGCCCCATTGCTATCAGTATCTGTGTAATTTACGATACCGATCGGGTATTCGCCCCGGAAGGTAACCCCGGGAAAACCGGTTTTATTCAGTTGCCTGATTTGAGTGTTTCCTTTTGAGGTTACTTTGATGGCAAATCCCTGTTCGATTGGTGAGGAAGGATCCATTGGCTTTGCGTAATGTGCATCGCCGGTACCTATTTTTTTATTGAAGATATCCCAGTGCCAAAGTTTACCATCGCCACCCAGGTACATCTGCCCGGCGCAAATACCACCAACCGGCATTCCGATATATTTAAGCTCTTCTCCTTTATATACTTGTGGAACACCTCTTTCAAATAAGCTTTTAACCCAGGCAGGGCTCAGTTTTTTATCGGCAGGAACCAGGTCGTTGAAATCAGCTGATTCAAAAGGGCCGGCCATAGCAGGCAATCCGGCAAACAATCCGAGTGAACCCACACCGGCAAGGCGCAAAAAATCACGGCGATCGATATTTGGAGAGCAATTTCCTCCGCAGGAACAGGGCTTATCTTCCATGTGTAGTATTTTTTAGAATGAATTTTTTACTGATTAAATATAATTTGTTTTGGTATTACCAGAGCTGCTTCGCTTACTTTTCCTTATTGTTTTTTATTTCCAAAGTTCTTTTTGCATTCAAGGAAGTCACTACTTTTTTCCCGGTTATTGCTTCCAATTCTTTTCTGGCCACTTTGGCGACATTTCCCCCCTGTTGAGCCACGTTCTTACTTTCTTCAAAACCTTCAGGATTGGTTGCTTCCGAGATTTCCTTGGTTGATGCTTCTGCAAGCATATTTAAAATTAATTCCGTGTTGGTCATATTGTCCCTCAGGTTTTCCTTTTTCAAACCTTTCAGCACTTTGTATTCTTTTGTGGTTTTATCGGCCCATGCTTTTGTAATAATATCAGTAAGTGTTGCAAATTGTAAGCCTTCCTTTAGTCCTCTTTGTTTCCATTCGTCAGTAAGATCTTTTCTGATCTCAATACTTTTCAGGCGTTGGTTAATCCAGTTTTCAGAGTATCCCAATTTCAGATATTGTTCCAGGGCCCGGTCAATAGTAAGTTCAGGGTCCTGCATTTCGTCAAACCTTTCAGCCGCCACTTGAGCCAGCCAAAGTTTAAAAGGTTCTGCCTTTGGCGATGGAATGGACTGAACCAATCTGAAAAATTGCTCTGTATCAGCCACATCGGTCATTCGCAATTTGCCGTCTTCGGCTGCCATTTTCAAATGTCCGATTTTCTCGGACAGTTCACTACCTTCCTTATGGAGTTTGGTTTTCAAGTCACTCCAATATTTTCTTGGCCGGTCAGTGCCAGTTAATAATTCAATTACATCAATAATTGATAAATACCATTTCTCTTGCTCATCATCCCAAAAGGTTCTGACCTTTTTGTCTTCGAAAATCTTTATTTCGTTTTGCTTTTCCATTATTTGATTCTATCCGTAAGATACTAAAAAGGAAGCCGATTCCCAGACATCCTTCAGGTTTATATTCAATACTTGCCCTGGCTTGTTATTTACTGGTCAGGTAGATTTGGACCGGGCCGATCAACCCGGATGGCAGGAGGGGCTGATCGGGTTTGGTAATAACATTGGTGCGTGTTCGGCGCTGTGCGGCCGGTAGATTTGCATCGCCAACCAATCTGTTTGGCCACAAGTTAACCACTTCGATTTCCAGATTATTCTCTCCACTTGTAACAGCTTTGGTTATTTCAACCCGCCACGGATGGCACCAAATCACGCCAAGATCGATCCCATTGAGTATTACCCTGGCGGTTTCCTTTACCACACCAAGATCAAGAAACAACCTCTTTCCTGTGCTTCCAGGTTGAATGCGGAATGATTGCCGGTAAACTGCTGTTCCGCTGAAATGTTTGACCGCCGGTTCAGATTGCTGACTCCAATCGCGCAGCTGATCAAATACAAATGATCCTTTTTCCTGATCGCCACTCAAACCATCGGCAGGATAAAACCATTCGGGATCAAACTGAACCTTCCAGGGACCAGAAATCTCCTGCAACACTTTCATTTCCGGAAAGTTTGGTCCGGGATACTTTTTTGCAGGCGGGTTTGTGCCGGATCGAAAAACAACAAACATCGATCCGTTAGGTTCAAATTCGAGTGGAACATTGGTACGCCCTTCCTTCAGTTTATGTTGGGGCAATAACCTTAGCTCACCGGTAACGGGGTCCCAGAGTTCAGGCTCCCTGCCACTGATTCTGAAGGATGCAGTAACTTTTTCAGGCGATGAGCTTCTATTGGAAAGGAAATAGATTTCCTCATTTTCAGTTGACCGGTGAATAAAATCGATCAGTGTATCCTTCCTGCCCACCGATAGAAAGTCGGGCGATACGTGGTTTTTCTCCAGGATTTCCTTCAACGCACGGCCCATAATAATTTCTCCAAGGCCCACTTTTCGCTCCCAAATTTTTGATCCATCAACATTTCCCCATAGCTCGGCAGCTATTTTTTGCACCTGTAAATCGCACTCAGGGTAATCCCTCAAACCCGGGTCCGATTGAGGGGGCGGGCCTGCAACTGTGGCGCCAGCTTCTACCAGATCCCTGATTTTAATAAGAACTTCCAGTGGCATGGTTTTACTTTCGGGCAATACCAGCAGGCAATAGCTCATCCCATCGGGCATAACCAGGCGTCCGTCTTTTACAGAAAGGCGTGTCATCAGCACCTCGGCATTACATACATCGTAATCATATCCGGGGCCAAGGTTGGGATCGGTGTGCTTGGGCTCCACCAGGTTGGGTGCCCAATCTCCATTATAATAAAGTACATCGGCAACAAATTTTCCAGACTGAAGGAGGGCCTGACACCGGTTCACATAGCTGAGCCAGGGACCGGCTGCCTGCTGCCACCAGGTAACGTTAGGGTTAAAATGGGTACCGGCACCATATTCGTATCCCGGTTTACCATCAACTGGCCGGGTGCTGGTCATGGTATGAAAAACAAACCGGTTAATACCTTCGCAAAAGGCCCTGTCGGCAGTAGGTTTCAGAGATGCAGGTGATTCACCCCAGTGCCTGAACCCCGTGAAAGCCTCCGCCGATGCCGTTCTACGACCGTAAATATGTGCTGCCGAGGCAGTTTGTTTACCCACTTTATTTTGTCCGTTAACCACAAAGGTACCATCCTGCCAAAACTCACCCATTGGTTTAGCACAGCGCCCGAGGTTTTTTAAAGCATCCATACAAACCGTGCCCGACCAGGATGGTCCCCCTGCTTCACATTGAATTTCGAGTTCATATTGTTTTGACCGCTCTGCGAACCGCCCGTAATTACCATCGGCCATGCAATCGGCAACGGTTTTGCGATAATCATACAAAAACCGGTCAGATATTTCCGCACTACCAACCATTTTACCGGCAAAAACCGGCAGATAAGGGGTTGGATCGTATCCCCGGTATTGTTTAAACTTTTCCAGAAGCGATGCGGTCCAATTTGGAAATCCATCTTCAAAGCTGTCCGTATGAAAATACTTCAATGTATTGCCTATCAGTGGACCAGCATCATCAATCAAGACGCTCCCGAGGTTGGTAAACATTTCATCAACTGCAGCAGGGTTTAACCAATCCACTTCAAGCACATAGCCAACCTCTGGCAGAACGCATCTAACATCGCAACCAATCAGCACATGCCCCGGTTGGAGGATGGTCCAGTGTCCGGCCGGTACCTCCCAATTCAGTGTACCATCGGGGTTAAGCCTGGAGGTAAGATCGATCACGCTCCCCGGGTTCACCGGTTGATCGCCGGGTAAGGTTGTCCAGGCAACCAAGGTTTGATCCATAGCCGTTCGGGCGGGAAGGAAGCAATTTCCATCCTTCCGGTTACTCTTGGCAGCCAGGTGGATACCTCTTTCCGTTCCGATCGAGGCACTATTTGCAGATTCAGGAAATGCCACCACTGAGGTAACCTGATAATCGGCTTTCTCCGCTGGCCAGGTCATGTAATGATTAACGTTTCCCTCATGCGGAGGGTTGTATCCGCTGCGATAACCGGGTTTTGGCAGCAGGCCAGAGAACTTCAGAGGGCCCTTTAGCGAAAGTTGCGACTGAACATACCAGCGGGAGCTGAATTCGGGTTTAATCCATGCTCCACCCATATCCCATCCACCTCCGCAGAAATTGACACCAACCTCCAGGCCCAGACGATAGGCCTCCATCAACGCATAACGGTAAAGTCTGCGCCATTCAGTTGAGAGAAATACAGGCCCCCGAGGCATCGGGGCTACACCGTAATCGTTGCCGGTGCAAACGAGGGTAACGCTGCCCAAACCCTTTGCCTTGAACTCCTCCAGGTCGCGGGTAATCCCCTCTTCATTCACCAGACTGTTAAACCACCACCAAAAGCACGATGGTTTAACGGAATCCGGCGGGGCAGCAAAAACTGCTGCGAGATTTACGCTGGGTTCTGTAACCGTGTGGCTGGTACATCGGGTGAGAGTGATGGATGAAAGGAAGCATAGTGCTATTATTGGAAAGAGGCTGTTTTTCACTTTTTTTGATATTTATATTGAAATATTGCTCGCAATCCAACAGGAATTCCGAATTCAAAATCCAGGGATTCGAATTCAGACTTATGAGTTCCGAATATCAGATTCTAATCATTATCAAATTGCAAATCATCACATAAAGAAGCAGTTATCGGCAATTGGTTACCTGATGAGTAAGGATGTACAGGAACAAAAGGTTCCATAATCTAATATCGCACCACGGTTTCAATGGTTACTGGTCCCAGCAGCCCCGATTCCTGTAAAGGAGAGCCCTTAGCCCACAGGCGCCAGCTCGTAAATGTAAAGCGGCCGGTTGGGCTCGGCTTTCCATCGAGAAGCCACTGGGGCCAATTCTTAAGGGTACCATTCTCATTCCGCTCGCTATCATCAGGCAATAATTCATCACCGATCATACGATTGATCATGAGATTAACTACCTTGATTTCCAACATATTATCTCTTGGTACAATTTCATCGGTGATCTCAACCCGATATGGCGGCTTCCATAAAATACCCAGATTTTTTCCATTCAGCCACACTTCGGCCATAACACATACTCTGCCCAGATCAAGATAGAAGCGCTTTTTTAGATTTTTGCCCGTCTCCGGATTAAATGAAAAATTAAACTTATGCTGATACTTGGCTGATCCTGAGTAGTATTTCACTCCATCAACCGGATACTTACTCCAGGAAATAAGTTTTTCGAGTTTAACTTTTTCCGGAGCTCCCTGGAGCGGTTCAAAGTTCAGCTCCCATGGCCCCTTTATTTCCAGCTTTTCAGGAATCGCAGCGGTAAGAATAGTGCGAACGTTGCCATCAGCCGTTTTGATTTCATAGGTACCATTTTTCAGGATCTCCCTACTAACTAAATCAATGGCAGGCCCCTCCTTAACAACCAAGGCAGTATCAGGAACGATATTAAAAAGTTCCTTGATTTCATTTTGATTTAATGCTTTGGCAAACTGCTGAAGCCCGGCAATCTGACCGGCAAACCTTTTTACCCTACGGGTATGGTTTACCGCCAAACTACCATGAATAATCTTACTGCTTTTCAATCCCTTACGCACGAACTCCCCGTTTATCCAGAGGCTCGGTGTATTATCCTGATATACAACGGCGATGTGTGTCCAACCCGTAAGTGGCCTGGGATATACTAACAGGGCCGGGAAATAATCAGCTGTATGCTCGGAAACAGTGATCCCGTTTGTACCGACTCCGAAACCTGCTCCGGCATCGGTTTTGGTCCAAACTTCATGGCCTGGAGCCGCATATACCACATCGTTTCTTTCCACTGACAGCGCGCTGGCTCCAGAATTAATTTCTTGCGGAAGGGTGATCTCGATTTCCGGTTTTACCCAACCAGCCATCGTAAATGTACTTTTAGTTTCAACAAGTTTTGTTGCCAGCTCAGTCCGCTTAACGGCCATATTCATATCAACCAGCTCTTTGCCATCCGATTTTACAGATACTATCCGTTCGGAATCCTTAGTTACATCCTTTTTAAATACAATAAAACGGGAGCCCGATGGTTCAAATCTCAGTGGAATTCTGGTGCATCCATCCGATTCCTCAAATACAGTAATGGGTTCCATGATTCCGGTTGCCGCATCCCAGGATTCGGGTTTCATACCGGTTACGCGGAAACTACAAACGATATCGGTGGATTCGGTTTCCTGGCTAGCAATAAAATAAACCTCATCTCCGCCAATCGAGCGGTGAATAAAATTCATGGGCACGCTGGATAAAAAATCAGGTTTTATCCCCATTTCAGCGAGCACTGCTGATGGTGTTTTTCCAGTAAATACTCTTCCCTTTCCAACCTTTCGATCAGTTTCCCTACCATTTCCCCACAGGTAATCCGCCATTTTTTTAATCTGAACATCGGATTCAGGGTATCCGGATAAGCCAGGAGCTTTTACCGGCGCCGGACCGGTAACGGTAGCACCGGCCTCCACAAGAGCAGTAATTTTCCCAAGCATGGTAATGCTCATTTCCTGATCTTCAGGTAAAACCAGCAATCGATAACGCAAACCCGAGGGCACCACGAGCATACCATTTTCCACGGTAACTCCGGCAAGGAATTTTTGAGGGCTGATACCATCATAATCATAGCCATTCAGTTTCAGCACCCTGAACCGCTGTAAAGGTTCTTCAGAATTCAGGCTCAGCACATCGGCCACAAAACTTCCTTGTCTGAGCATGTACTGGCATCGGGCCACATATTGATGCCAGGCTTTGGAATCCTCCCACCAGGTTTGAGTGCGTTCATAATGAAGCCCCCAGGGGCCCATGGTCATACCCGGGCGGCGGTTCTCCAACCAAGGTTGCATAGCATAACGATGAATGATGAAGCGATTTACGCCATCGCAAAAGGCTCGGTCGCCCAACGATTTAATTAATGCCGGGTGTAACAGCCAGCGTTCCTCGCCACCTGAAGTAAAGGCCTCGGCGCCGGTAATGGGCAGTCCGTTAACATGGGAAAGGGACGACATAGCTTTTTGGGTCCACCAAAAACCACCTCCATCCTGAGTCCAGAATTCGCTGATCGGTTCATCAATATAATTTCCAACATCGAGGTCATTGGCAGGAGTTGAATATGACTCCATCGATAGCCGCAGACCATCCTTGTTGGCCAATTCTTTGAGGTGGCCGATATAATTAACAACCAGCAATTCTGAAACTGTTTGACGCAAATCGCGCAAAAATCTTTCCGATATTTCCGGGCTTTCCACGATACGACCGGTAAGCACAGGCATAAATGGGGTCATATCATATCCGCGTAACCGTTTGAATTCCTCGCGCATTTTTGGTGTCCAGTTCTGCGCGCCAACCTCCCAGCTATCTACATGAGTGGCAGCGAAGGCTTTACCGGCTAGTGGACCCACATCGGACACCAGTTTTCCGATCATTCCATTATAATTGGCTTCAATGCCTTCTTTACTAAGCTTGTCGCACTCGGGGCCCCTGCCGGTCATTGGTGACGGAGCATTTTCGGCGCCGGTAAAAGTGTGGCCAAATCGCAGCACGGTCCAACCAGCTGCCGCATTGCCCTCAATTTGAGGAGCGTTCCAGGTAAGTTTTCCTGCGGTATCCATCATGGAAGATAAATCCAGAATCCGACTTTGGGCAATCACTGATATATCAGGAACAACAGCAACTTCCGTGGCATCCAGGCTTCCAGGCATCATACCGCCGGATGACATGCTTTTACCTGCCAGGTTAGTGATCCGGTAAGCTGGATTGTTTGCATCAGCAGGGGTTGGAAAGGCTAAAACGGATATATCACGATAAAATCCGCTATTTGTTTTTGGCAACGGCAAGGTGCCTGAAAATTTGGTACCCGCCTTAATCAATTGTTCACTGGCAGTTACTACCTGCATCGATTTATCGAGCGGAACCCATGGACCACCGCTGCCGTTCCAACCG
>CAIXKO010000019.1 GCA_903919925.1 uncultured Bacteroidota bacterium
ACGAGCTGTTTAAGTTTGTGGAAGGAATGGGCGGAAAAGAAAAGGCGCGGGCTGCCCTGGAAATGTTCCGTAAAAAGGTAAAAAAGGCCGGATTCAAAGATTTGCACCTCAACGCAGTAGTTTGGGGAGTTCAGATTCTGCCGAATGAAACCGAGTTGAAAAATCCGGCTGAACTGCTTGATTTTCTGTCATTCACCAGCACCACCTCTTATGTTTGGATTCATCATGTGGGATTGGATAAATTCCCGGAAACTGAATACCAGGAAGTGCAGGACAAGTATTTCAGCTATTGCGATCAATACGTAAAAACCATCAAACAGCCTTATTACCCAAACGTTACGATGGGTTGGGATGCTACTCCACGTTGCAGCCAGAAGGTAAGTTTTGGAAATCTGGGATACCCTTGCATGGCCATTATGAAAAACAACACCCCCGAAAACTTCCGGAATGCACTTCAAATATCGAAAGATTGGATTGGTAAGAATCTGAAATCCAACAAAATTCTTACCATCAATAGCTGGAATGAATGGACTGAAGGGAGCATGCTGGAACCGGAAAGGGAATTCGGCTACAGCTATCTCGAGGCCATAAAATCAGTGTTCGGAGCAAAAACAAAGTAATTTTTCGCACCCAAATTTATATCGCTGTTCCGCCCCGTTCACCTGTCCGTATCCTGATGCATTCCTCCAAAGGGGTGATAAAAATTTTACCATCGCCCACTTTTCCGCCCGGACCATCTGTGCGGGCGGATTTCAGGATTGCGT
This sequence comes from uncultured Bacteroidota bacterium, assembly GCA_903919925.1. GTDB lineage: Bacteria > Bacteroidota > Bacteroidia > Bacteroidales > UBA12481 > UBA12481. Next base: position 765 of record CAIXKO010000019.1, read on the forward strand.
CAACTGTTATGTCTACAAATGCCTCATTAACGGCTATTTCTATTTTAATTTTAGGGATCAGATCCGGCACAATGATTTGCCCGCGGTACATCTCTTCAACCCGCTGCTGCCCATGGCCGGAAACCCTGCTTACCGTGATTCTTTTGATATCTGCTTCGATCAGGGCTTCGCGAACTTTATCGAGTTGAACTTCCCTGATGATGGCTGTTATTAATTTCATAATGAGTGAATTACGGAATAAACTGATTAGCTTGGATTCAACATGCCATAACCTCTTTCGCCATGATATGCCCGGTCGAGACCAGCCATTTCATCATGTTCGGAAGATTTAAACTTGGTAAACTTGTTTATCGCGAATATCAGGACAAAGGTCATCACAGCGGCATAACCTATTGCGATACCAACCGCCAGGGCTTGAATTCCCAGCTGGTTCAAAACGGTCCATGATCCGCCTGCGGCTGCAGCGGCTTCCGACATCCAGGACGGACGAATAAAAAACACGAGAAGAAGAGCACCGGTAATACCTCCAACCCCGTGGATACCAAATGCATCGAGGCTATCATCATAACCCAGCTTGTTTTTTACCATAATGGCTGTATAACAAACCATGGAGGCTATAATGCCCAATGCCATAGCACCATAAGGTTGAACCACACCCGCTGCCGGGGTTACGGCAACCAGCCCGGCCAGGATACCGCTGGCAAATCCAAGAGCAGTGGCTTTTCCCTGATGAAAACTTTCGATGAGCATCCAGGCTAGCGCGCCGGAAGCAGCTGCAACCTGTGTAGCCGTTAAAGCCTGAGCAGTACTCAACCCGCTGGCTATGCTGCTTCCTGCATTAAATCCAAACCATCCAACCCAAAGTAGTCCTGCTCCCAGCATGGTGATAACCAGATTGTTTGGACGAATTACCTGGTAAGGATACCCGCGGCGCGCCCCCAGATAGAGAGCCGCTATCAGCCCACTTACACCTGCCGAAATGTGAACAACCGTGCCTCCGGCAAAATCGATGGCACCCTTTGCTCCCAGTTTAAATAAGAATCCGTCAGATGCCCAAACCCAATGACACAAAGGATTGTATACCAGTAAGCTCCAAAGAGCGATGAAAATGCAATATGCTTTAAAGGAAACCCTTTCAGCAAAGGCCCCGGCGATCAATGCCGGTGTGATAATCGCAAATTTGCCCTGGAACATCGAGAAAACATACTCCGGGATTCCGGCATCCATTACTTTAGTATCGATACCCTTTAGGAAAAAGTAATCGGGATTCCAACCAAACCAGCCTCCTAACACATTGCTTCCGAAACACATGCTGTATCCAACAATCACCCACAAAACAGTAATGATCCCCATCGCAACAAAACTATGCATTATCGTTCCCAGCACATTTTTTGAACGAACCAACCCGCCATAAAACATTGCCAAACCGGGTATCATCAATAGTACCAGCGCTACCGAGGTCAGCATCCAGGCGGTAGCACCCGTATCAATCGCCACACCTTCGGCAGCATATAGTCCGCTTATTCCCGTTATAAGCAGTAAAACCAATGCAAGGGGTCTTTTTACTTTTGAATTCATGCGTGTTAAAATTTGACACCGCAAACTTAGACGATTTTTTATAAAGCGAATAAAAAAAGTAAAAATATTATAGAATACCTATGAAATTGTGAGTCAAACTTTGAAAAATATGATTATTTTCAAGATGTACCCCCAAAAAATGTGGGGGTGCTATGAAAAAAAGAGCTTTTTCATAATTGGACAATCTTCCCCGGGTTCACAACGAATTTCCTGGTTGCACCGGCTTCGATTTTTACTTTGGGCCAATTGAGAAATGCAGTATAACCCAATGGATTTACGGAATTTTCCGACTTTTCTGCGAAAATAGATAGCTCTGCATCCATTTTCGTTGGATTTGTAATGGAGAGCCACACGCTATCGGCGGTGCGTTTAATTATCCTGGCTTCAACCTGATCAAAAACGAACATTACCTCCTGATCGGTTTGCAGGTAAATACCGGGGATCACCGGTTGCCCTGAAAATCTTAAATAGCGGATCACCCGATGAGGTGCAGATACCGGGCGCCCCATGTTTGTTTTGTGTGCTTGCCCAATAAACCCCCGCCAACTTTGCTCCCAATTTTCCTAACTCAGTTTCAGGAGGCAATTCATAGTCGTACGAAACAGTCCAGGTGGAACATAGATTTGCCAGATTTCGTGATTTCTCCAACCAAGTCCGGAGGCATAGCTTCGATTTACTATTTTGTTTCGGTTTCCGTTGTAAACCGATGCAGGGATCATCAAATAGTTATCAGCATTCCACTGATTAAAATCGAAGGCCACTGCAACTCCTGATGAAACTGATTTTCCTTTATCGAGACGAAAAACTATTGTCAGATCTACCGCATCATGATCTCCGGGAACAGGATTATATATTATCGTACTGGACCACTCCGAATCAGGGGTGACCAGTTTGCCTTCCTGGAAAGGCTTGGTTTCCAGAACAACGGGTCCATCATACCTACACACAAGCAACCTCATTGAACCCCCGTCTGATTGCAAAAAGCGATTGACCTCCCGTAAAGGGAATTGTCCTTGTGCAAATGTTGTTGAAATAACGAATCCCAGGAAAACCAGAAAAACCGCGTTAAATCTCTTCATTAATGATCAATTAGCCTTACCTGCACAAACAATATAAACTTTGGAATTGCTGGCCGTTGTTTTTTTGTAAAAGGTAGTTTTATAGGTTAACCCGCTCAGATCAGGCTTGGTGAAAATATAATCCACCCATCCGCTACCATTGGATAAGGCACCCTGAACGATCTCATCACGGAAAAATTTCCCGGCTACATCAGGTTTCCCGGCAAAGGAAGTGCCAACCGATGAAGGAGTCCCGGCATTGGCCACCATCACAACATCGGTGTCATACACAAAAGTATATAATGCGGAATTTGAGGCGTTTCTATAGGGTGCCAAACCCGCATTAATTTTCGTAAATGTTTCTGCAGCGTTGGATTCAATGTCAGCAGCTGTTTTGTTAACAAGCGAAATAACCATTTCATCTGTTATCCCGTCCGTACTATGTTCAATAACACTGTAACGGTTGAGAATCTTTTCATAAGTACTGCTGCCATCGGTTGCCCGGTCTGATTTGAGCAGGTTCAGCTGATTCTGAAAATCAGTAATCATTTCATCGGCAGTTTCCTTATTAAAGGCGTAATATAGTTCATCAGAAACAATAGTATATGGAGTGGCAAAATCATCTTTTGGGTAACCGAATGCCTGGAGTGCCAGGTTGTGTCCTGCATCGGAATAGGCAATACACTGCACCTCAAAGTTTTCCATCAGTGCACGGTACAATTCAGAAACACTTTTATATACAATAATATTTGGCCGCAGAACTCCACGGTTCATCAGCACTTCGATGCTGCTGTATCCTTCGATCACACCGGTGAAATAGTTGTTCAGGTTGGCGATTTCCTTGATCTGAACATTCGATTTTTTAAGGAATATTACCACTTCGTTATGAGTGGCAATTGGCCCCACCCACTTAAACAGGTTGGTTCTTTCGGGTGTTTTCACCATCGAGAAAAGCATGTTGCCCGGTTTCGAAAGGGTGGTTTCGTATGCACTTGCCCAATCTGATATCTCAATTGCCGATCGATCTATTGGGAGCTTCAACCTGGTGAAGAGGTCTTCAAGTATATCCACAGAAACCCCTTGCGCCGAACCATTTTCCAAATAATTAAAAGGAGGATAATCTTCCGCCAGCCAGGTGAATTTTACCGGATCGCCGTTTACTGGCAGCTTGTCCTTTTTACATTGGGTGAACAGGACTGGCAAACATAAAAGCGTCAGTATGATCATTAGTCTTAATGGCCTGAAAATGAGCCTTTCAATCCTTTTCATGATTATAATCGTTAATTTTTTGAATTTTAAAGGTTGCCGATTTCTGATTTCATCGCAAAATAAAAAGTGCTTCCTTCCCCCTTAACCGATTCAACCCCGATATTGCCTCCCAGCAACTCTGATAACCCTTTTACAATTGATAAACCTAATCCGGAGCCTTCAAATGCACGGGTATTCCCACCATCTTCCTGAACAAATCCTTCGAAAATGGATTCAATGGCATCTGGTCGAATTCCGACACCAGTATCCTTAATTGAAAACTCAAGGACGGTTCCATTCACACCTAGTGTAAACAAAATGCTTCCCTTATGCGTGAACTTCAGTGCGTTGTCCAATAACTGATTCAAAATTTTTGCCAGCAACTCGCGGTCAGAGGTCACCATAATCCCGTTGACTTCCGGCATTATTTCCAGCGAAAAAAATATTTTCTTTTTCTTGCACAGCGGATGGAAATTCCTTGCCAGGTCCCGTACACAAATGGCCGGGTCAAAGTGATTGTTGCGTACTTCAATGTTCCCGGAAGAAATCAGCGACATATCTAAAATATTATTCACTGTTTGAATCAATCGCTGACTACTCGAATTAAGGATTTCAAGATAAGACTGCTTCTCTTTGTCGGTTAAGTCAGGCTCAACAATGAGTGAGGCAAAGCCTAGAATACCGTTGAGTGGTGTACGAATTTCGTGGGAAATATTATTTAAGAATGCCGTTTTAAACCTGTTGTTAGCCTCTGCTCTTTCTTTTGCTTTTATTAGCTCCTTTTCAGCAGTTTTTCTAATGGTGATGTCGTCCTTTATGCACACAAAATATTGGATATTTCCCTCATTATCAGCTATGGGAGAAATTGACACCTCCTCCCAGAACAACTCACCGTTTTTTTTCTTGTTGATAAGCTCCCCCCTCCATTCATTTCCGGCGAGAATAGTATTCCACAGGTTTTTATATACCTCATTATCATGAAGCCCGGACTTTAAGATGTTTGGTTTTTTGCCAATGACTTCTTCGGTGGAAAACCCGGATATTTTTTCAAATCGCTTATTTGCATAGATAATAAACCCATCAATATCGGTAATCACCAGTGAGTTAGGTACATTAGCAGCAGCATCCCATAACAATTTGAGCTGCATACTCTCTTTTTGTTTAATCAGTTTAAGCTCTGCTGCAACTCTTCTGGTATTCAGCTTTTCTTTTTTAAGCTTAATGGCATTACTAAAAGCCCTTGGTAACCGGTGTATTCGCTCTTTAACAACGTAGTCCCAAGCCCCAAGTTTAATGGATTCAACAGCCATTTCCTCAGTGAATGAATCAGTTACAATTATAAAGGGCAATATCTTATCGTAAGCAACGGTTATTTTCAGCGCCTCAAAACCATTTAACTGAGGAAGACTATTACTGCTTAGAACAACATCAGGCTGAAAATCCTTCAGCGCTTTTTTCAAACCCGTTTTGTCAATGACGACTTTAAACTCAAGATGGCCTTCGATTTCGCTAATAAGTTGATTCTTAATTAATTTAAAATCTTCTTCATTGTCCTCAAGTACTAATACCCTAAAAATCTCATCACCATTATTCATCATCGCACCGTGTAAATATCATCAGTGAATAAAGGTTTGAAAATAACAATTTTTATAAAGCGGGTGGAAATTGTTAAGCAGCAATTCAAAACAAAGTTGCCTTTTGGGTGTTAAACGATCGATAATTTAAAAAAGCAACAATATGAAACTGGTGATTTTTGGTGCAAGCGGTCAAACTGGCAAACTTTTAGTTGAGCAGGCTTTGGAAAAGGGGCATGATGTTACAGCTTATGTGAGGCGCGAAGGTTCATTAACTTTGAGCCATCCAAAGCTGAGAGTAGTCATTGGAAAACTTAACGATTCGGCTCGGTTACAAGAAGCAATTGCCGGAGCCGATGCATGCTTCTCTACACTCGGTGGAGGATCCCTTACCAAACGATCGCCAGAGCTAACAGAGGGAATTAGCTTGATTGTTAAGCAGATGGAGCTTCTTAAGGTTAGTCGCTTGATCTATTTATCAAGTATTGGCGCTGGTGAAAGCCGGTTTCTTATGGGACCGGTACTGCGCTTTTTTATTACCGGGCTGATGCTTCGCGTGCCACTGGCCGATCATTCAACCAATGAGGAGTGCTTGGCTAACAGTAAATTGAATTGGACTATTGTTCGTCCGGGCAGCTTAACCACCGGCGTAAAGACTGGTAAAGTAAGGCACGGAAGTGATTTTATTAAGCTGAGCGGAAATCCGAAAATATCGAGGGCCGATGTTGCAGCCTTTATGCTTGATCAGGCAGGTAGTAAATTGTACGGGAAAAAGGGAGTCTGGTTGTTCGAGTAAAGCAGGATAAACAAGGAGAACACTGATTTCGTCCGACATATTTGGTGTCAGACAAAATCAGTGTTCCCGAGTTATCAGCATACATTATTCAGATTGAATTATGGTTTTCTTACCGGGCGTTTTTGCTTGACATTTAGCAACCCTACAAAAATGGAATAGCCGAGCAAAGCGCCAAATCCGATTTGTTTCATTACTCCCAGCAAATCTGTTGTTTGCCACTCCTGCATGACTTTGCCGTTTTTTACTTTTCTGATGAAAATCCCATGGATCTCAAGATTTCTCTTATTGGCAGGTGCTCCCATAAAACTGCCTGTATTTACCGCAGTAGATATAAACCGGATGGATGCCTGATCACCATCGACTACAATATTCGGGAATTCCATTTTTAAATTGGAAAATGCCGATTTCATATCTTGCATAAAACCAATGTACTCATCCTTGTTGAAAACAAATCCATCGCCTGTGTAGGTAAATTTGTCGTCCAGCAGCTTGTCCAAGTCATTCCATCTGCCTTCAAGAATTGCAATAGATACCGCCAAAGCTGTTTTTTTTACTTCTTCTTTTTCCATGTTGCTTTTCATTTTATTTAAAGCACAAAGATATG
>CAIXKO010000020.1 GCA_903919925.1 uncultured Bacteroidota bacterium
CAAAGTAAAATCGATGCCAACGTAACCGCCAGGTTTCAGATAAAAGGCCGCATCACCATAATAGAAGAATCGTTTATGCAAATTATATACATCGTCCCAGTTCGTAATCCGCCAACCCTCAGGACAGATGCCGTTTACGATATCCTTACCGTAATAGGTAATCTCGTTCCAATTATAATAAGCTGATTTGTTGATCAGTCGATTCATTGAATCCCGATACAGAAATTTCTCCGCAATCCCATTATCTGCCGGTTCAAATCCTACCAGTATTTCCTGACCGTAATTGAGATTCTCGGCCATCCACCAGGTTTGATCAATCCGGACAGCTCTGTATGGGTTACCATCACGCGAATCGATGAAAGTGGTATCATTAAAGTTCGGTGCGATTTCGACAGTGTAACTTGTATGGTTGGTTAATCCAGCATTATCAACAACTTGCAGGTTTATGATTGATCTGCCGAATTTTTGAAACTTCCACACAAACTTTGGGTTTGTGGTTAATTCGGTGTCCCACATTCCGTCCCCATTCAGGTCCCACTGGAATTTTAGCTGCCAGATTTCGCTCCTGTTATCTGTTGAGCCGGAACCATCGAAACAGAAGTAAGTGCTGGTATCCCCATGCGTTGGGAAGAGCGATATCTTTGGGATTGGCGGAACATCGTCGATAATTTCATCGCAGCTGGATAGCATCGATGATGCTATTAAGCAAGTAATGATCGATTTCGCCAAAAAACCGTACGGTCTCATTTTCGCATAATTATCAATGAAATAAATTGGGGGATGAGCGAAATTACTCATTCCGGAAGGGATTATGCCAGATTGCGGATAAATCTTAGTGTTGGAATGATAAATATTTTTTAATCAATTGAAGATGAGGGAGAAAAATTTAACCGTTGACCACATTGGTAAAGGGTCGGCCGGCCTGGTCGGATGGCTGAATGGTCAATGATTCGTTGTATTGATATTTGTTTACATCGAGACAATTGAATATAGATGCACATTCATATTCGGAATGGAAGAAATGGTAAGGTTATATTTTAGATTTCCGCCATTCAGTTGATTTTAATTAGCAAAGCTTTTACCTTAATAGGTTACACTCAGGAGATTCAAGACTCCCACCCCGCACTCATCAGTCTGGGGCTTTTGGTCCAACCCCACTATTAGAAGTATGGACACCCAATTTCCACCCACCTCCAATATATTTCCCCAAACAACCGTTACCTTACGTGATTAGTTTTAAACAATATTTCTATTGTTTCATTAATGGCTTTTTCGATACTTGCAAACCCCACAATTCCCAATGTTAAATTGCTCACCATCTTTAATTAAAACCCTTCCAAATTGATTGATGGTGTCCGGGAAAGAATCTAACCACATGTCTTTTATTAAGTAGAGGTTCGGTTGCTCAAAAACCTCATCCACCATTTCAGGGTTTCGAACCGATAGCGTTTGATCATGCGGTGTGGCTTTTATGCTTTCCGGACTGGTGCATGAGGTGATATAAGAATTCCAATAGTCAGCGATTACCCCGATATTCCCCAATTGCTGAAACTCGCCAACCACCTTTACCATTGGAGTTAGTGTTTTCGGCCATATATACTTTAGGTTATAAATGGTTCCGGCTCCCCCAATGAGCACGGTGATTATGAGCAATGATTTCAATAGGTGGGTAGCGGTTTTATTAACCACCAGGTTGTCGAAAAGCATTAACATTGCCAACGAAAAGGCAATGTAGGTGCAAGTAAAATACCGTCTGGGAACATTATTTACCAGTGTCCATTTCGATAAAATTATTGCGCTGAATAAAATGATCGCATCTAGCAGGAAAAACAGGGCCCACTTCCGGGTTAAATCATTGATCTTCATTTTAGGAAGTAAAAAAACTGATAATAGGATCAATAAAATAACCAGATAGCTGTATATGCTTGTAAATGTTTCATTTGACTTGAACAGGAGCATATCAGTTATCGTTTTGATAAAGAATAAAAGGGTTTGGATAATTGATCCCAGGTCGCCCAAAGCAGTATAGTTCTGGCTGTTGAAGGCTGTAGACTTTGCATAATGGATAAAAATATATCCGATAATAATACCACCTGATGCATAATAAAGATATGGCTTCTTAAAAACAATACCTGATAATTTGTTTTCCTTTAAATAGTAAAATAATTGAATGCCAAATAGGATAATAACCGAAACTAA
>CAIXKO010000021.1 GCA_903919925.1 uncultured Bacteroidota bacterium
CTGATTTCAATATGATTTCATTTTCTCCCTTTTTCAGATTGACAGGAATTTCGGTTGATTTGAACTCTTCTTCATTGTAAAAGCTCCCAATTTTCACTCCGTTGATCCAAACTGCCATCCAATCATCAAAGGCAATCCTCATGATACCTTTGCCGGCTTTTTTGTTTTCCACATATCCTTTGGCATAAACAGCTTGTTCCGTGAGTGCAAACGGCGTCCACGCAGTGGTGAAATAGAATGGATGGAAATTGACCCAGGAATGGTCTGAGGCAAGTTCATGCACCTTGTATTTTTTAGTATCGATCTGAACCGAATCGGCCCAATCGGCCAGAAGTCCGGCGGGCAGATCCGTGTCAAATGCTTCTTTGGTTTTGCATGGAATCGTGCCGGTGATCTGCCACTTTAACGGCGTATTGACCGTTGGAGCCTGAGTATCCTGCTTTTTGTAATAGTAGATAACTGTTTCAGTGTGATCAGGCCGGGTCCCCACTTTCATCGACATGGAAGATTGAAAGGAAATGGGATCGGGGCCCATGAAACGGTATGCAACCACATCGGAACGGTAAGCAAAGATGGAATTGGGATTGGCCGGGTTTACCAGCGGGGTCATTTTGATGTATGGTGAACCGAACCATGGGGTCATCGTTTCATGAAAGCCCCAGGTAAAACCGTAATCGTCCTCCATGTTATGGCCGCGGATGGCATGCGGGTTTGTTTCTCCATCGATAAGGAAAGTATATCCTCCGTGATGGTAGATCAGATCATCCTCAGCAATTTGCCTCACTCCCATGAATATCCCGGCAATAAATCCGGCGCCGGAAACGTCGGCGGTGCGCATCTGGCTTCCTCTTGGGTAGGCTGGATTCATCACGTGATGAGACACGTAAAACCGATAGGGGGTGATGGTTACATCATCCGCATATTTATGCCAGTTAACCATGCCAGCCAGATTTCCCCTGGTTTCGGCATAGATCCTGATCCGGCAGGAATCCTGGAAAGGGATGGGGAGATAGGAGGTGTATCCTGGTTCCCCGCCTCCGAAATTATCGCGGACAAACTTATTGGGCATACTAACAATGACAGCCGAATTTATGTGATAAGGTTTGAGTCCCAGCAGGGTCCCAAAGAAATCGGGTGCCGGCATATTTACCTGAGGAACTTTTGCTCCATCTGCCACTATTTCAATTCGCTTCCCCTCGGCCAGCAACAACCAGATGCTGCGCACACAGCCTGGCCCCTTCACGTTCAGCATGTCGTAATACTTGCCTTCTTCTATAGTTCCGGGATTGGAGTTCTGCCGGTAAGTGGTAAATTCCACCGGAAGCTGAATCAACGGCATGGTGGGATCGGAGTATAGGAGGTTGGTTTCCCTGACCTGGTTGCAGGAAATAAAAGCCAGTGTAATGGCTAACGTGAGTCCAATTCTTTTTTTCATTTTTTTATTCTTAATCCTTCAATCCTTAATTCTTTATTTTTTGCCTTCCTGCCCTCCTGCCTTTCTGCCCTCCTGCCCTCCTGCCTGTCGATGGAGCCATTCATGGTCAGTACCACCACCAGGTCGCCTATGATTGGTCCGCTTCCGGGGATTGAGAGGGCGATTTGCCGGTTGTTTTGCTCGAAGGGAACCGTCTCGCTGCCAACCAGCAGTTTGGCGGATACCACCTTCCATCCGGACAATGCCGGCAGCATCAGTTTGTTGTCCGGCCGGCTGAACAGGTGAACATAGACCTTCTTGCCGGCATGGGTTGATCCGCCCCAGACAGCTGGTTTCCAGGGACCTCCGCGGGTGTTGTAAATCGATTCGCCATTGACCCTGAGCCAGTCGCCGATTTCAAAAAGACGTTGTTTTTGCCCGGTATCGAACTCCCCGTTCCAATGCGGGCCCCATGAAAGGAGCAAGTTCCCGTTGCCGCAGGCGGCCCCTGCCAGCAGATGCAAAATCTGGTCGAACGGGTGGGCCGGTTTTCCGCTATAGCACCAGGCATCGGAAAGCGGGATGCAGGATTCCCACGGGCGCCAATCCTGGAAAGCGCCCAGCCGACCCTCCGGGGTATCAAAGTCGCCAGGCAACGAGGCGCGGTTATTGATCACGATATCGGGTTGGAGTTGACGGATCATGCGCGTCAGGGTCTCGGAATCCCACATCTCTTTGGTAAACATACCGTCCCATGATAGGGCGTCAAACCACCAGATATCAATCTTCCCATATTTTGTGCATAACTCCCTGACCACATTCTTCAGGTATTCCAAATACTTTGGATGCCGCGGCCCCATTGGGCTGGTTTCTCCTGGGTTTAAGGTCCAGTGGTTGCCAGCTACCTTAACCTTACTGATATCAACAGGTTGATAATCGGGATGGTACCATTCACGCTGCGCAAAATAAAACCCGAAAGGCATGCCGGCCTCATGACATGCATCAACCAGTTCTTTGATGTAATCGCGGCCAAAAGGGGTATTGGTGATTTTAAAATCAGAAAATGCCGTGTTCCACATGTGGAAACCCTCATGATGCTTTGTGCATATTACGATGTATTTGAAACCGGCCTTTTGAGCGATCTCAACCCATTCTTTCGCGTTGAACTTTTCCAGCTTCATGTCTTTGGGCCAGTTCGCCCACTCTTCGGTGCGTAACTTGCCATTCGCGGTAATCCCGGGCGAGTCGGGTGCATACCGCGGGGTAATGCTGCCCCATGACAGATCAGCGTTTTCTGGTCGGGAGGTGATACCAAAATGGATGAACATGCCGTAGCGAAGATCCTGCCACTTCTTTATCGCCTGCGGAGAGGCAAAGTTAGAGGCTTCCCACTGATCTTTGGTGTAGTATTCATACAACTCACCCCTGAGCCTTCCGTTCGGGAACTCGTCACGAACAGCATGTTGGGCGAGGATCCGGATCGGGAAAGTAAACCCGAAGAGAAGGGCGAGGGTACCAGCGAATGCTGCGTTTTTAATGAATCCTTTTCTTTTCATAACAGTTTATTTGTTCGAGGTGAACAGAACTCAAAATCATTTTTGAATTAACTTTTCAACTTGCTTTCCATTTCCTCCAACGGTATTCCTTTTGTTTCAGGAAAATATTTCCAAACTACAATTATCTGAATAATCATCATGATGGAAAAGAACATAAATACATGACCTACTCCTACTTGTGACGATTTTTCAATTAAAGGAAATAAAAACGTAATTAAAGCTGCAAAAAACCAATGCGTAAAACTTCCCAGGGATTGCCCCTTTCCACGAACCTTATTGGGAAAAACCTCAGCAATCAATACCCATATTACCGCTCCGGTTGAGAAAGCAAAAAACATGATATAAACTAACAGGTATATCAGTAAACCAAATCCTTCGAAATTTTGAGTATAAA
>CAIXKO010000022.1 GCA_903919925.1 uncultured Bacteroidota bacterium
GGGTTTTTACGCATGCTGGGTAATACGCCGGTTGCACTGTTAATTACCTTGATAGTCTGTTTAGTGGTGTTTGCAAAAGAGTATGGTATGACCAGGCTGGAACAGTTTTGCAACCATTCACTTGCCCCGGTTTGTGCGGTAATTCTGGTTACCGGCGCAGGGGGAATGTTTGGCGGCGTATTGCGGGCCAGCGGCATCGGCACTGCACTGGCAGGGGTGCTTTCAGATACGGGAATGCCGGTCATTATAGCTGCATTTGTTATTTCGACCTGCCTTCGTGTGGCGCAAGGATCAGCAACCGTTGCTCTCACCACTACCGCGGCGCTTATTGCACCAACCATTTCTGTCACTACCGGGCTTTCTGAACTCGATTTGTGCTTTATCATTATTTCAATTGCCAGTGGTGCTACTGTCCTCTCCCACTTTAACGATTCAGGGTTTTGGCTGGTGTCGCGCTTATTGGAGATGGATGAAAAAACAACACTAAAAACCTGGACCGTTATGGAAACCCTGCTTGGAAGTATCGCATTCCTTATTGTTCTGATACTTAGTGTTCTTTTTTAGGGTAAATTTTTATTAACTACATGCAAGACAACAATTTATCAGCCCCTCTATTGGTATTCGTGTTTTCAACACTGTTTTGCCAATTTTGCACCCCTGCATATGCGCAGGTTGAAGTATCCTTTCCAAAAGTAGATAAGGTACCATTATCCCACATACCGGAAGGGGCTATCGTTTTATACGACGGCTGGATGATGAAGGAATCATCCATCATCGGGATGGATGGTGTAAATATTTCCTCTCCCGGATATAAGCCGGAAAACTGGTATTCAACCACGGTTCCTGCTACCGTTCTCGGAACCCTTGTCAGGCATGGCATCTATCCGGATCCTTACATTGGTATGAACAATATGAAGATTCCTGATGTAAATAATTCATTTAATGAGCGTTATAGTCTTTCCAAGTACAGTCATCTACCCGATGGTTCCAATCCATGGTTAAAGCCATACTGGTTCAGGAAGGAGTTTAAGGTACCCGGGAATTTTTCCGGCAAGATCATATGGCTGAATCTGGATGGCATCAACTACCGGGCAGATGTCTGGATAAATGGAAAACTGGTGTCTGATTCCTCTGAGTTAGTTGGTATGTTTAAAAGATTCAGACTCAATATTACGGAATATGTCAATCCGGGGAAAACCAACATAGTGGCTATTGCCATACATCAGCTGGATTTTCCGGGAGATCCTGTAAATGAGCAACTTGGAAGCCTAAAAGGAGATTTTGGCCCAAACAGCGGTGATGGTGAAACCTTACGAAATGTAACACAATACACCACAGCTGGATGGGACTGGGTGCCTGCCGTCCGGGATCGGAATATTGGTGTTTGGCAGCATATATCAATCAATGCCACGGGACCGGTTGTGGTAGCGGATCCGGCCGCCTTTACGGTTGTGAATATGTCGGGGGAGGTCACTGCCGATCTGACGATTCGATTTTTTGCATCCAATTCCTCAAAAACGGACCAATCTGTTGATCTGATGGTCAATATTCAAAATCCCGGCAAAACGGAAACCATTGCCAGGATCAGTCACCATCTGAATCTGGCAGCGGAAAGTCGAAGGGAGATTATCTTGAAGCCGGGCGATTACCCTGAGTTGACTTTTAAAAACCCGGATCTCTGGTGGCCGGTAAATTATGGTGCTCAACCCTTATATCACCTGGAGGTTGCCGCCACAGTTGATAGCCAGGTGAGCAGTAAAGCAGCCAGCCGGTTCGGAGTACGTGAAGTCAGCAGTTACACACTGCCAAGTGGTGGACGGGCTTTTGCCGTAAATGGAAGACCTGTTCGTATCGTTGGCGGCGCCTGGATCTCCGATTTTCTCCTGAGCTGGAGCGCTCAGCGTTATCGTGATGAAGTAAGGTTGATGGCTGAAGGTAATGCAACCATTGTAAGGGTAAACGGGTGCAACATTATGCCGCCGGATGTTTTTTTTGATGCCTGCGATGAATATGGCTTACTGGTATGGCAGGATCTTTCCAGGACCTCAGCCACCGGGGAGCATAGTGCCACCCGCTGGGACGCTCACCCCAAGAAATGTGATTCGCTGGTATTCATGGACAATATGATTGATTTTATCTCCAGGGCCAGGGGCCACTGCAGTATTTTACTGTGGTGCGGTAGTAATGAAGCCGTGCCTCAGGAAGATATCAGTAAAGCACTCCAGGATCAGATAATGCCCGAAATGGATGACTCCAGGATCTTCATCATATCTTCAGATGAACAGCCTTCATGGAGTAAGATTGATATCAATACCTATTCCGGCGGACCATGGAATATGGTGAGAATACCCCGGTATTATGAATTGTATGATACCAAACCTGAATTTACCAGTAAAAATGAAATAGGATTGCCATCATTACCTCCTATCAATAGCCTGGCAGCCGGCATTCCTGATTTTAACGAACCATGGGATGAATTTTTTCCTTTGAATCAGTCAATGAGCTATCATGATGCTGTAGGTGGCGGAAACGGAAGGTTCAGGGACTATGTTGCCATCATGCATGAAGATATCGGCAAGCCCTCTTCAATTGCTGAGATGTTAAAATGGGGCGACCTTTACAATAATCAGGTTTACCGAACCATATTTGAAGCGGCAAACAGAGCCAGGCCGCGCAATAATCTGACTACCCTGTGGAAATCCAATGCCGCCTGGCTGAGTTTTTTCTGGCAGCTGTTCGACTGGTACCTGAGACCTAATGCGGGGTATTATACCATGAAGTCGGCAATTAAGCCGGTGCACGTACAATACAGCCATATCGATAAAGGGTTGCAGGTGGTTAGTACCATTGATAAGGATATTTATGTGAAAGTTAAGGCTTCAGTTATCACGGCTGACGGAACAATGGCGGGAGAACGTTCCTGGTCTGCTGCTGTAAAAGCGAATACAACGGTATTTATTGATTCAATTCCCGATATTATTAAAGATTCAGGTTTGTATTTTATTGCATTGGATCTTATGGGTGATTCGGGTGAGAGAATTGACAGAACGGTTACCTGGACTCAGAAGAACACAAAATGGCAGGAACTGCTTACACTGCCGGCAGTTGATCTGGAAGCAATGGAAATAAGCAGGAAAGAGATAGAAAACGAGATGGTATATGGCTTGAAAATTCATAATCAAGCCTCTGTTCCGGCTGTCAATATTGTGCTTGAGCTTACTGACGGGCCATTCGGGAAAGAAATATTACCTGCTTTCTGGAGTGATAATGCACTTACCCTGATGCCTGGCGAAACAAAGACAGTTGAGGTGAAAGTGCGGAAAGACATTATGCCTGATCAGGTTCATATAGTGGCAGAAGGATTAAACGTAGCTCCTGTATCGTGGAATGCTTTTACAGGGTCGAAAAAGGAGATGGAATTCCTGATTGAAAATATGGAATTACGAAAGGATAATGACCGGGTTGTCCTGCATTTCTCAGCAAACCAACCAGATAATTTCGGAACAAGGATAACCACCGGCCCGGTGAAACTTACCATTGATGGGAAGCTATATCGTTATGTTTCTGTCGCGGTTAAGGGAGGAATGAATGTCACAGGAAAAATAGAGTTGACCGGAATTAAGCCTGGTAAACACGTCATTGAGCTGGGTAATGGTAAAACGGAAGTGGTTCTAAATGAAAAGCAATAATATGAACAATAGAAAGCAAGGAACAAAAGCGGTTTGGGGAGGACAAAGTGAATTGTTTTATCACGGATCAACCGAGGTGCCTATCGTAAATAGTGTCACATTTGGATATGACAATGTAGATGATTGGTTTGATGTGGCCAGTGGGAAAAAAGAAGGACATATCTATAGCAGAAGTACCAATCCGACGGTAGCAGTTTTCGAAGAAAAAGTAAGAGTTCTTGAAAATGCCGAAGCAGCTACCAGCTTTTCAACCGGAATGGCCGCGATAAGCAACACCTTGTCATCTTTATTATCCCGGGGAGATAGGGTTGTTTCTATAAAGGACACCTATGGTGGGACAAGTGTCTTGTTTTTAGAATTTCTTCCTAAAGATGGGATTGAAGTAAGCCTTTGTGAGACTACAAATCATGAAGAAATTGAAGCAGAAATGAAAAAGGGCTGTAAATTACTTTACCTGGAAACACCTACAAATCCAACCTTGAAAATTTTGGATTTAAAAAGGCTCATTAAATCTGCACACGAATCCGGGGCCTTGGTTGTTGTAGACAATACATTGGCTACACCAATCAATCAAAATCCGCTGGAGCTTGGCGCTGATCTTGTTTTGCACAGCGCAACAAAATATCTGGGAGGTCATTCTGATGCAATGGGAGGAGTAGTCTGCGGTAATAAAGATTTAATACAGCAAATATTTCATTACCGGGAAATCAATGGAGCCAGCTTGCATGCAAATACTGCCTATTTGTTATTGAGGGGTATGCAAACGTTGGAGTTAAGGGTTTTGAGACATAATGAAAATGCGCTTAAGTTGGCTGAACATCTGCAAAAACATAAAAAAATTGAACAGGTTTTTTATCCGGGACTGGAATCACATCCCGGACACAAAATTGCATCAGGACAAATGACAGGATTTGGAGGAGTATTGGCATTTTCGGTTAAAGGAGATTTCGACAATGTGAAAGTATTCCTGAATAGTTTGGAGCTGGCTCATTTAGCAGCAAGTTTGGGTTCAGTGAGCACATTGATCGGTCCTCCAAAAGTAACAAGTCATGCTGAAACCACAGTTGAAGAACGAAAACAGTTGGGCATTCCTGAAAACTTAATCCGCTGTGCATTGGGGATTGAAAATATTGAGGATATTATTGCTGATTTTGACCAGGCACTATCAAAATTATGAAAATATTTAAAAGACCAATTGGAAAAAAAACAAAAATATTGTTTTTTTTCATATCAATTTTATTTATTGTTTCTTGTGGTAATCACAAAAATAAGAAGAACGAAACAGGACAAAACCAAAAGGATAGTATAGAAAACCTTGTATCCGAAGGCATTGAAAATAGTAAAAGTGTTGGATTAAGTGTAATGATTTATGAAAACGGAAAAGACAAGTATTTTTCAAATGGTTACGCAAATTTAGAAACAAAAAAAGCAATTGATGAAAAAACTCAATTTGAAATAGGTTCAATAACAAAAACTTTTGTAGCTTTATTAATAGTAATAGCAGAAGACGAAGGAAAACTATTGATTGATGACCCGATTGAGAATTTTTTTCCTCAAAATACAAAATTACCAAAAACTGAAAATTCAAGGATTACAATAAAAAACTTGTTAGTTCATAATTCTGGAATACCTTATAAACCATCAAATATTGATAGTAAAAATGAAGCGGAACATTATTTAAAATATACAGAAAAGGAATTATTATATTATTTGGAAAATTTAACTTTAAAAATCGAACCCGGAAAAGTTTATGAATATTCGCTAACAGGTTATGGAATACTTGGTTATATTCTGGAAAAACTATATAATAAAAGTTTAGATGATTTAATCAAAGAAAAAATTACTATACCACTTGGAATGACAAGAACCTTTATTAATTATTGCGACAAAAAAGATAAAAATTATGCAGACGGATATTTAAAAGGCATTTTAACTAACTGGTGCAGAAATGATTATTGTGTTTTAAATGCTTCCGGTGCATTATGTTCTACCGCCGAAGATTTAATGATATTTATGAAAGCACAAGCAGGAATAAGTGAAACACCTTTGAATAAAGCAATGCTAAAAACGCAGGAATTTCAATATAAAAGCGATGATTATCACATTTGTTTAGGTTGGTTCAAAACCAATGAATTTATTTATCATCCAGGAGCTACAAACGGATTTTTTGCTATTGCTGTTTTTAACAATGAAACCAAGAAAATTCTCGTAATGCTCTCAAATACAAATAATCAAAAATGGATAACAGGAATTGCAAAGAATGAAATGAATTTTCCTGAATAAAATAGTTGTCATAAAGAACAATGATTGACAAGTTTAGCATTTTTAAGTACAAAAGGCGTTTGCACTTTGATTTTATTGACAGATTTGCAAATATTTACATTTTTGCAAAAGCAAGGAGCAAACAGATACGTACGGTTTGGAACGAGTTTGACCAGAAGTGGTATTTTTCAGTTCAAGATGTAGTTCAGTTATTAACGGAAACGACAGACGTTAATGACTATATCAAAAAAATGAAGAAGCGGGATCCGGCGCTGAATTCCAACTGGGGGACAATCTGTCCCTGGGTTGAAATGAACCATTCATTATGGTTAGCAAAAGTGGGTTCTGAAAGACTCGAAGAAATCGAATACCCTGAAATAGCACCACAATGAGCTAGAGAATTCTACAAAATGAAAGGCTACGCTGAAATACTTATTAATTTCCCTGATCCTTTGCTTATCCACTGAATCAAACATGAAAAAGCTCTATTCCTTCTCAACTCAAGCGAACATCAAAGAATGGCGAATTGTCAACGATGGTGTAATGGGTGGAATCATCATCAAAACACAGCGTCCAGATAATAAAAAGACCAATCTTTATCTTTTAACCTAACAGGGATTGGCCTTGACACCCGTTCTTGTAGAACTTGCAATTTGGAGCGATAGTCACCTTAGGGACATAAATCCAAGCATATGCGTTTGTGTCGGCGGGTAAGGACGAAGCCCTTAATCCCCAACGTTTCATACACACAACCATTAGAGGGCATTAAAATACACAAGAGCATTACGGCAAGGATATCGAATAATGAAACTGATTTTGTATTTTTAACCCATGGACAGTAAACAGATTGAAATATTTAAAAGTGACGATGGTTCAACTGAAATTGAAGTTCGGGTTGACAAAGAAACAGTTTGGCTTAATCAATATCAGATTTCAGATCTATTTTTAACGGACAGAACTTCTATTGGCCGTCATATCTCTAACATATACAAAACAAACGAGTTGGATGAAAATTCAACTAGTGCAAAAATTGCACAAGTTCGAAAAGAAGGAGAAAGAACGGTAAATCGACCAATAGGATTATATAATTTAGATGTAATTCTGTCAGTCGGTTATAGAGTAAATTCAGATAGAGGCAGACAGTTTCGAATTTGGTCAAACAAGATTCTAAGCGAATATCTATTGAAAGGTTATGCATTGAATGAGAGGAGATTAAAAGAGAATAATGCACAACTTAATGAATTAAGGCAATCAGTAAAGATTTTAGGTGAGGTTTTAAACTATAAGACTTTAACAAATGATGAGAGTATTGGATTGTTGAAAATAATTTCTGATTATGCATACGCTTTGGATATTTTGGACCAATATGATTATCAAAGGCTTGAAATTAAGGACACATCAGGAAAAGAGACCTATCAGTTGACCTATGATGAAGCAAAAACCCAAATAAGAATTGCAAAAAGAGCTCATGGCAATAGTGATTTGTTTGGACGTGAAAAAGATGATTCATTTAGAAGTTCAGTATCTACAATTTATCAGACCTTTGGCGGTCAAGATTTATACCCTAGCATCGAGGAAAAAGCAGCTAATTTATTGTACTTTATAACCAAGAACCATTCATTTTCTGATGGAAATAAAAGGATAGCCGCATTTTTATTCCTCTACTTTTTAGAAAGGAATGGAATATTGTTTGACAGAAATGGAAATAAGAGAATAGCAGATAATACCTTAGTTGCATTGACTTTAATGATAGCTGTAAGCAGACCAGATGAAAAAGAAATAATGACAAAAGTTGTTGTAAATCTAATAAATAGAAACAATTAACGCAAGGTAACTCACAATTTAGTAGTTGATTTTTAACCATGATCGTTTAAGAAATGAGAATAAATCTATTTCTATTAATTGTATTATTTGCCAATACCACTTTCGCCCAGGATCCTCAGCCCCAGGTAACCGATGTTTGGGTAGTTTTCAAAACCCACTTCGATTTGGGCTATACCGATTTGCCTGAAAAAGTTTTTGCCCGATACCGTGTGGAAATGATGGATAAGGCACTTAAGGTGATTGAGAAAAATGCGCAGCTGCCGCAAGAAAAACATTTTTCGTGGACGGTGGCAGGATGGCCGCTGCAAACCCAGATACTTGGCCCCCTGCAGTCACCTGAACGAAAAATCAGAATCGAAAAAGCAATCAGGGAAGGATCGTTAGTGGTTCACGGCCTTCCGTTTACCATGCATACCGGGTCGCTTGATTTCGAAGATCTTGTTCGCGGATTGGAATACTCGTCTGCTGTTAACCGTGCCTACGGACTCCCTTTGACTATCAGTGCAAAAATGACCGATGTTCCCAGCCATTCCTGGGTGATGCCAACTTTGCTCTATCATGCAGGAATAAAATTCTTGCAGCTGGGCTGTAATCCGGCCAGTCAGTATGTGCGTTTCCCTGAATTATTCTGGTGGGAAGGTCCCGATGGTTCCAGAATACTTTGTCATTATACTGCTGATTATGGGTCTGATATCAAGCCAACCAGAACCTGGCCCCATAAAAATTATTTAGCCATGCAAATGACCGGGGATAATTATGGACCCCCATCTGAGCAGGATATTGATAAAATTTTGGCTTATGCTGCAAAAGAAATGCCTGGAGTAAGAATCCATCTCGGAACCCTCGATGATTTTGCAAAGGCCATTTTTGCCGAGAATCCAATCTTGCCGGTCATTAAAGGTGATACACCCGACGGATGGGTCCATGGATTAATGTCGATGCCGCAGGAATCTAAAATTGCCCGGAATATTCGTCCGCTGGAACCTGCCTTAGATGTATTGAATACGCAGATGGGAATTTGGGGAATCAGCACGTTGCCATTAGCCGAAAAACTGGCAAAGGCTTATGACCAGAGCCTTCTGTATGGGGAACATACCTGGGGAATGAGCGGCGGGTTTGGCCCCAGATTCGAATATGGTAAAGAATGGAAGCAATGGGTTTCAGAAGCTAATGCCGAGCTGATATCCGCAGGTGGAAATAGTACGGAAACCGGGAGTAAAGCAATATGGTTACAGTCGTATGATGAACATCGGAAATACATTTATAATGCAAGAGATATTATCATTCCCGAATTGGACAGCCGGCTAAACTTACTGGCAAAATCGGTTAATGTTGCCGGAAAACGGTTTGTCGTTTATAATGCGCTTCCCTGGAAACGGTCGGGGATAGTAGAAATCCCCTCGGGTGATGGAAAATCCCTGTTTGTAAAAGATGTTCCTCCAAACGGATATCTAACTATTTCGGAAAAAGAATTAAACAATGAATCCATTTCATCAGATCAGGAAACCATTCTGAAAACACTTCATTTTACTGCTGTTTTCGATTTAAAAAAAGGTGGAATTTCTTCATTAAAAGAGATAGGAAGTAATCGGGAATGGGTGGATCATTCTTCTCCTTATGTAATTGGCCAATTTTTGCACGAGCGATTTAGTTCCAATGAAATTGATTTATGGAAGAATACTTACGGAATCTCGAATATCTGGGGGATACATGATTATGGCAAATTTGGAATGCCGGGAGCGGACAAAGTTCCTTATCTGGCATTTACTCCTGATCATTGGAATTTGTCAGTATCTCATACCGGCGTTACAGATGTTGCTGTTTTATCAACTACAGATAATCAGGGTTTTGCAAAAAAAATCACCTTGATTTTTACCTTCCCGCGCAATGAAGCTTATGTTGAAATTGAATGGAAAGTGGATGCCAAAACCGCCGA
Source organism: uncultured Bacteroidota bacterium (assembly GCA_903919925.1). Lineage (GTDB taxonomy): Bacteria > Bacteroidota > Bacteroidia > Bacteroidales > UBA12481 > UBA12481. Next base: position 9,712 of record CAIXKO010000022.1, read on the forward strand.
AAAACATCCGGAAGGGGGCTGGCTATGCTTTCCGTTTGCTGTTGATAATCCCACATTCACCATCGGACGATTGGGTGGCCCGATAAATCCGGCAACGGATATTATCCCGGGAGCTGCCAGATATCTGATGGATGTAAATACCGGCGTGACACTTACTCAGGCTGACAATACAGGCATGGTATTGTCGGCCATGGATTCACCTCTGCTGAGTTTTGGAGAACCGGGCTTGTGGAAGTTCTCGATATTCTATGTTCCAAAAACACCA
>CAIXKO010000023.1 GCA_903919925.1 uncultured Bacteroidota bacterium
CAGCAGTCAGTTTATCCGTTTGATGGCCCAAACCGGCTGCGATATGGTATCGAACGGAGACAGCCCCGCCGGACCTGATCTGATTCCCCCCGATTTGTATAAAACATATGCTTTCCCTTATGAAAAAAGGATGGTTGATGAGGCCCATCTTGCTGGTTTGCCTTACACTTTGCATATCTGTGGTAATACGGAGCTGATCCTAAGTGATATGATAGCCACTGGTGCAGATGCTCTTGAACTTGATTACAAAACAGATATTCATAAGATTGCTGAAGTTTTTAACAATAGAGTTACTTTGATCGGCAATGTCGATCCCAGCGGAATACTTGCCTTGGGAACCCCCGATCAGGTTAGAGTAAAAACCAGGGAACTGATTAAAATAATGGGCAAGTCCAACCGTTTTATACTTAACGCCGGCTGTGCCATTCCTCCGCATACACCGGAAGGAAATATCAGGGCGATGCTGGAAGAAATAACAAACTGATTATGACAACCTACCCACTCGGACTTGTCCTTAGCGGCGGCGGGGCCCGCGGATTCGCACATCTGGGCGTGGCAAAGGCCCTGGCGGAAAAAGGAATCCTGCCCGATATTATTTCAGGGGTAAGTGCAGGTGCAATTGCCGGTGCCTTCCTGGCATCGGGAATGAACCCCGATGATATCTTCAACTTGCTTATCCAGCAAGATTTCATGAAGATATCAACCTTCAAATTGTCGAAGCAAGGTTTTATCCGGCTCGATGGATTAAAACATCAAATCAAACTTCATATTCCATATAAAAACCTCGAGGACTTGCCAACGCCTTTGATTGTTGGCGCTTGTAATCTTAACAAAGGCCGGATGGAGTACTTCAGCATCGGTCCTCTTGCTGAAACCGTGTTGGCATCTTCAAGCATTCCAATCCTTTTTTCACCTGTAAAACTGGGCGATCAAATATATGTTGATGGTGGCGTTTTGGATAATTTACCGATAAAACCTATACGGAAACTGTGTGAGAAAGTTATAGCTGTGAATATCAGCCCAATTCATGACACAGATAAACTAGACAATTTGCTGCAAATTGCAACCCGTGTTTTTCATGTCAGCGTGGATAAATCCACCATCAAATCCGGGAAACTGGCCGATCTCTATATTGAGCCGCCTGGTGTGGATCATTATGATATTCTTAGGCTTAAATATGCAGAGGAGCTATTTCAGATTGCTTATGATTATACAAAGGAGTTGATCTCCAACGGTTTTTAGTTTAGCTCGATTTTAGTACTTTTGCTGTCACTAATCCCTTGCAGTGAAGCTTCCTTTTTCTATACCTGATACCTATGATACGCCGGATAATATACCCCGGCTTTGGTTGCATGATTTGCTGCCTCATTTTCAGATAGCTTTTAAATATAAGTTTCTCAGAGTGAATTTTCATGCGAGGAAACTATCCGTCCAGGGAAAGTACCCTACTAAGGAATGGGTACAATCATCATTTAATGTGATGAGAATTCTGGAGCGTTGCGGTGGCCGGTTTCATGTATCAGGATTGCAAAATATCCGGAACTGCAAGGGGCCGGTGGTTTTTGTGGGAAATCACATGAGCACGTTGGAAACAATGGTACTGCCATTCCTGATTTCCCATATCATGGATGTTACTTTTGTTGTGAAGGATACTCTTGTAAAAAGCTGGGCCTTTGGACCGGTCATGAAATCGCGGGATCCGATTGTGGTGAGCAGGCATAATTCACGTCAGGATCTGATTAATGTAATTACGAGGGGTCAGGAAATTCTGGCCACTGGCAGGTCCATTGCCATTTTCCCCCAAAGTACCCGTAAAATTGAATTTCTGCCTGAAGAGTTTAACTCCCTGGGAGTTAAACTGGCAGCCAAAGCCGGTGTACCTGTTATTCCTTTTGCACTGAAAACCGATTTCTGGAGAAACGGAACGTTTGTCAAGGATCTCGGTCCGCTCGATCCCCGGAATCGGGATGTTTATTTCGCCTTTGGACAGCCCCTGATTGTTAAGGGTTCAGGTAAGGAAGAAAATAAGGCGGTTATCGATTTTATCCAGGCAAATCTGGAACATTGGAATACCGCGTTCCATCCAACCACCCCGTAGGGGCAGAAAATCTTCTGCCCCTATCACGTTCCAACCAACCAATCCCGTAGGGGCAGAAAATCTTCTGCCCTATCACGTTCCAACCAACCACCCCGTAGGGGCAGAAAATCTTCTGCCCCTACCGCAACATGCAAGGGCAGAAAATCTTCTGCCCCTACCGGATACACCAATTGCCTTATTTAAAAACAAAAACCCCCGGAGAAATATCCCCGGGGGTTTTAAGCTTTTATCTAGCAATTAGTTAGCTTTCAGCCAATCAATTGATTTTTGTAATACCTGTAAAGCGTAAACCGGGTTGTGAACGCCTAATGAAAGTTCGCTGTTGATGTAAGCATAGTTGTATGCAGCACCCAGTTCACCATATTTCCACTGACGGCCAATTCTGTTAGCAAACAGAGCATCAGCTGCCATGGTAACTTTGTTTCCGTAAATAACCAAACCGGTGGTTGCACTAACTGTGTTACCGTTAGCAAGAGCTGTAGCATATTTGGTGGTGCTTTCGGTAGTTGGGAAAAGGGTTCCGTAGAAATCGTGACTTTGTACTGCACTGTAAGAAACAGTTCCTGATGTGCTGGTGGTTTTTCTGAAAACTTTTCTGGTAGTCAGCAATTCAGCTAATTCAACGCGTTTTGCATCAATCAAAGCCCGGGTTGGGGTGATTTTGTCACCACCGTGGCAAGCAGTACAAGCAGCTTCGTTAGGTTTCAGTGAGTGACCACCGGTTTTGTCGGTTGCATTGTAAGCATTCATGTGGCAATCAACACAGCTGAATGCAGAGTGCTTCCAGGTTCTGGTGTAGGTTTGTCCTGAATATTCATAAGCGTTGATACCGCTGAAAAGGTTAGCCTGGTTGCCATCATGAACTGAGAAGCTCTGTCCAACCTGGTAGCTTACCAATGCCTGATCGTCCTGACCGGCTTTCCATGGGAAGAAAGGAAGCTGGTTGAAAGTTTTGATTGCTCCCAAACTGTCAGTATAGTTAACTGAGGTAACACCGCGAATCTGGTGGCAGGTAGCGCAAAGGTTATTCTGTTTACCATAATCAACAGCTTTAAGATAATTTTCATACGCTAAAACTACTGGAGTAGTGGTGGTCAGAATTTGTGAAACGGTATCACCTGAGAAATCGAATCCTGAATGTGCATGGCAGGTTTTGCAATTAACACGGGTTGCATTTGGAACATCATTGGAAGTAGCGGTTTTTCCGTTTCCAACAACTTCTTCAAATCCTTCATGTGTGTGGCACCTTGCGCAATACTTGGTGTTTCTTGCACTGGTTGTTCCATAATAATGTTTTGAAAGCTTGTATTCAGCTTCCATGGTAGCCCATTTTGCCGTGGTGTGGCATTTCAGGCAGCTCGAATTGGCATCAACACCATTGATACCATCTTTTCCATTCATTCCATCTTTACCGGCAGCTCCAGTAAGACCGTCGGCCCCAGCTGGTCCTTCGCAAGCGGTAAACAGAAATCCTGCAAAAGCAAAAAGCGTTAATAGTCTGATTAAGTTCTTCATAGTTGATAGTTTATAATAATAAATGTTAAATAGTTTTGATGAGCAATGTACGAATAGACTCTGCTATTTGAAAAACAGCAGATGTGATATTTATTATATGTATATTGATAGATATGAGAATTATGTGTGATATATGTCAATTAAAAACATGATAAATGTCAGCATGACACCATCATTTCTCCAAATCAGGAACTTTCGAATTTCAGGGATTAAAGTTTGTTAAATTTGGCCTTATGAAAACTTTCTTGATTGTATGCCTGATTCAGGCTGGGTTGATCTCAATCCTTTCCGCTCAAAATCCGGTGGCGGTTTATAAAATTTACCCGGAAGTTAATCGTTCGAAGCCGGTTAATCCGCTTATTTATGGAAATTTTGTTGAATTGGGTTTGGCCCGTCAGATCGAAGGCTTATGGGCGGAGAAATTGTACAATGCCAGTTTCGAGGATGTTCCTTCGTTAAAACCTAATTTGTATGATTGGCTCGGAAGAACTCCTGCCGATGATTTGAGCCGCGAGAAGTGGTGGCATTCAGGATATGAAATCAATAATTGGTATATCTGGCCAGGGAGTCCCGATGTGAAGCAGGAAACCAATCGTTACTGGAATTTTCATCATGGTTTACAAGCCATTGTTTTGGAGAACAATCAGAAATCAGGCAAAGCCTTTATGGCGCAAAACGGTATTTGGATTGATCCGGGAGTTAAATATTTGTTTCGGGGGTATTTTAGTAATAATAGAACTGCAGATCCCAAACCCGATACTGTATTGGTTACTATCGGGCTTTATCCCGAAAAGCAAACTGATAAGCCTTTTGCTGAGCAAACGATTATGGTGCCTGATGGGATTTTCAGGGAATTCACTGTTCAGCTCGATCCGGGAAACTACCATGGCCGTGCAACTTTTGCCGCTTCAATCAAACCGGGTACCCGTGTTGCGATGGATGGATTCTCGCTGATGCCACTGAATTCCGAAAGAGGTTGGCGCAAAGAGGTGGTGGAGGCCTTAAAGGCGATCCATGTTCCGATGATCCGTTTCCCGGGTGGTTGCTTTGCCTCATTTTATGATTGGCGCGAAGGGGTTGGACCGAGGCTCGACCGACAGCCTGTTGTTAGCGAGTATTGGGGGGGGATTGAAGAAAATCATGCTGGAACAGTTGAATTCATTGAGCTTTGCCGGATGATTGGCGCTGAACCCTTCCTTTGTGCGAACATGCTTACCGGCACTGCCGATCGTGCTGCCGATTGGGTTGGGTACTGCAATGGCAGCCAGGATTCTGATAAGGGTGCCCTTCGAAAACAACATGGCTACCCCAATCCTTTTCAGGTTAAGTACTGGGAACTCGACAATGAGGCTTACAGGCGCTTTGGATGGCAGGAATATGCAAAACGATGTGTTGAGTTTTCAATCGCTATGAAAAAAGCAGATCCCGGAATCAAACTGGTTATGGTGGGATACTGGCGATATAATAATAACCTGAAGGAAATGCTGGAAATCGCCGGCAAATATATCGATGTTATCACCGACCGGGCAACCTCCGAAAGCGACCTCCTGAAAGATCTGGAGATCATACAATATTATAATAGGATCAACGGCACCCGGATTACCCTTTCAAATACCGAGTGGCTCGCACCACTCGATTGGTCGAAATCAAGTTTGGATGCACTCAATTTTCAGAAATCCCCAAACGAAATGTCACTCCAGGAACACGAAATTTCCTGGAATTACGCAATGAATACGGCGAGACAACTGCTGCTCTTTCAGCGATTAGGTGGCGATTTTGAATTTGCATCCTTCAATAATCTTGGAAACACCTGGGGGCAAAATATCATTGAATGTCCCAAGGATACCGTTTTTATATCGGCAGCCGGGAGGATTTTTGAACTGATGAGCAGAAGCACCCTTCAGTATGTGATTAGAACCGACACCCTGTTAAGGTTGCCGGGTGTGTTTATTCAAGGAGGGGTGGGGGAAATAACAAAAATCAAAGAACAAAAAACAAACAATGAAAATCAAAAAACAAATCTCAAAGAACAAATAGCAAACATCGAAACTCAAAAAACAAATCTCAAAAAGCAAAAAACAAATAAAAACCAAACGCAAACTCAAAAAAACCAAAACTCAATAAAGGAAAACAAAACCGAAGAAAGGCAGAACGAGATCTCATTCACTTCAGGGAATGTGGAGAAACCTTCGACAACTGAGCAGGGGACAGGTAATAATTCTCTGGTCATTTATATCCTGAATTACAGACCCGACAGTCCAAAAATCAATATCGACCTATCTGAATTTAAGCTGGCTAATGACTCCGCAACCATCAGAACGGTAAGGGCCGATGGACCTCTGAGTTCCAATACGTCCGCTCATCCAAATCAGATAATTTCCATTATAAAAGAAATCAAAATAAAAAATTTCAAAAAA
>CAIXKO010000024.1 GCA_903919925.1 uncultured Bacteroidota bacterium
GATAACGGCATGCATCTGGCGGAAATCGGTGAGGTTTTCAACGCCACCATAAACTTCCCAGGTTTTGAAATACTTAGTTATCTGGAGATTAATGATTTGATAGGCATCAAAAGTATCCGACATCCGATAAGCTTCCGGATTATTGATAGTTGAAGGAATACGTCCGGGACCATTCAATTGCCAGGTAACATCAAATTGCCACTTCTTTAACCGGGTTTGATAGGATGCCACCACCAGGCCCTTGTACCGGCTCACGAGAGGTTTTGTTACTAATATCTGGTTTTGGTCATACCGGACATCAGTAAAACGAAAAGCAACCTTGGTATCCAATCCTTTTATAAACTGAGAACCAACCTCGATCTGAAAATTATTAGAATATGATTTGCCCGAAAGATTGGAAAACCGCACCTCGTCCACGCTGGTATCGAGATCCACGATGATCTGCTCCAGAAAATCGGTGCGGTAAGCTTCCAGTGACACCGACATTGGCTGCACCCCAACAGGAATATACTGCGTAATATTCAGACCGTAGTTCCAGGCTTCCTCTTGCTTTAAGTTGGGATCAATGAGAATATTTCTGGAATTGGCCAGAAAATGGTTATTCTCAGCGAGTACCATCGGTGAGCGGAACCCCTTTCCAGCCGAAAGGCGGAAATGAGTGTTACCGTTTATATCATAGCGGGCGTGCAATCGGGGAGTAAACATAACGCCATACAGGTTATGAATATCGAGGCGCACACCGGCCATCAGGTTAAAATGTTCGGAAGGTTTGAATGAATATTCCGAATAAAAGCCGGGAACCCGTTCAAACCGGGAGGAATTTATCGTATCGAGCTGTTCACCATAATTATCCAGATTGAAGCTAAATCCGGAAACCAGCGTATTTTGATCATTGAAAAGATTGGTTTCATACATCAGGTTCAGGTAATAGTTGAGCTGATTTCCCTGATAATTCCGAATTCCATAAAAAGAATTCTGATCGTGCCAGGAAATGGAGTTAATGCTTCCAAAACTAGACTTTTGCGCATTATTAAAAACATAACCCAGCTTTAGAAAACCCTCCGCCCGTTTAGTTAAAATACCGATACCGTAAGGATGGTCAATATCCCTTTGAACATCCTTATTATAAGATAATTGTCCTGAGTACCTATCCTCTTTTAGCAATTTTACCCCGGCATGCATTCTCAGGTGGTCGCCGGAATAATACCACCGGTTTAAAACATTATACTGGCGATACAACGGTTCATCCATAAACCCGTCAGCATTATGGTCCTCTTTGGTTTGATCATCGCTGAAATGGCCCAGCAGCAAGGTACTCAGCTTATCGGATAATTTTACCGAGGTGGCAAAATTGGCTTCCTTGCGGCCGGCGTTACTCAGAAAAAGGTTCAGCAAAAGCTTATCGGCGCTAATGGGTTTCAGGTACTCCACATTGATTTGGCCAGCGATGGACTCATACCCGTTTTTAACCGAAGAGGTACCCTTAGAAATCATAATGCCTTCCATCCAGGGCCCCGGAACATACGTCAAGCCGTATGTGCTGGCTATACCGCGCATATTGGGGATATTCTCGGTTAACAGCTGGACATATATTCCGTCGAGGCCAAGCAACCGGATTTGCCGCGCACCGGTAACGGCATTTGCGTAATAGGTATCCACTGATGCATTGGTAGTAAAGCTTTCGGCGAGGTTACAGCAGGCCGCTTTGCATAGCTCGGCATAAGTTATTTCCTCGGTCTGGATAGCAGCGAGCCGGTCGATATGGGCTCCCTGACTTCTTTGGGCTATGGTAACCTCATCGATATTTGTTCCGGGCAGGAGAATAATTTCCAGATTTGCCGGTGCGCTTAATACCTCA
>CAIXKO010000025.1 GCA_903919925.1 uncultured Bacteroidota bacterium
CGGCCACTCCAACTAACGGCGGGACCACGCCAACCTACATCTGGAAGAAAGGCGGAACTGCGATTCCATTAGCAACAGGAAATGAGTACACCTCAACCACATTGGTAAACGGTGATGTGATTACCGTTGAGATGACATCGAATGCAACAACTTGCCTGACAGGCTCACCTGCTACTTCTGACCCGATCACGATGGTTGTGAATCCGAATCTACCAGCGAGCGTAACCATTTCAGCCGTTCCATCAGGGGAGATTTGTGCGGGGACCTCGGTGAGGTTCACAGCCACTCCAACTAACGGCGGGACCACACCAACTTACATCTGGAAAAATGGTGGCACCGCAATTCCATTAGCAACCGGAAATGAGTATACCTCAACAACACTTGTAAACGGTGATGTGATTACCGTTGAGATGACCTCGAACGCAACGCCTTGCCTCACTGGATCACCGGCAACTTCGGACGGCATCATGATGACTGTAAATCCTGTGCTTACCGCCAGCGTGATCATTGCTGCCGATATGAACCCGGTTTGCATGGGGACTTTGGTTACGTTTAACGCCACTCCAACCAATGGGGGACCTACTCCGGCTTATCAATGGTACAAAGGTGTTACCCCTGTTGGAACTAATTCGCCACTTTATGCTTATGCTCCCGCAAATGGCGATATGATTACGGTGAGGATGACTTCAAACGCATCACCTTGCCTGGAGGGTTCTCCTGCCACTTCCAATTCCGTTAACATGCAAGTTAACCCGATACTCAAGGCTGGTGTTTCTATCCGGGCGGATAGGAATCCTGTTGGAAAGGGAACTGCAGTAACGTTTAGGGCAACCCCTGCAAATGGAGGATCTGCGCCTGTATATGAATGGTATAAAGGTGCAACACCAGTGGGGACAAATTCACCATTGTATGCTTACGTACCGGAAAATGGTGATGTGATTTCGGTGAAGATGACATCAAATGCGATTTGCGTAACACAGAACACTGTCAGATCGAACTCAATTTCCATGGAAGTTAAAAACAATGATGCCACTTTATCGGATTTAAAGGTTAATGGAGTTACTGTAACAGGATTTGCTACAAGTACTTACATTTATTGGGTGGTATTGCCACATAACACCGCAGCAGTTCCCGTTTTAACGGCTTCAACTACGGACCCCAAGGCTTCAAAGTTAATATCTCCTTCAACTGGCCTGCCAGGGATATCAACCGTAACCATTGTAGCTGAAGATGGAACGACAACCAAAGCATACTCTGTTATCTTTTCAATTGCAGCGGACTCGGATGCCAGCTTGAAAGATCTTACCGTAAACGGAGTTACTGTTTTTGGATTCGCACCTGACAAATTCGTTTACAACGTTATTCTTCCTTTGGGTACAACCAGCATTCCGGTTATCGGTGGTACCACGAATGACCCCAATGCCACAAAAACAATTATTCAACCGGAATTTGTTTTCCGAAACGGTGTAATTGTAGTTAGAGCAGAAGATGCCTTAACAATCAAAACTTACACCATCAATTTCTCGATTGTGCCTCCCTCAGAAGATGCCACGCTGATTGATTTAGGATACAATGATGTTAAGGTTCCCGGCTTTACGCCTGGTACAGTCAACTATTCGGTTGTTCTGCCAATGGGTACAACTGAGATACCATTGATTACTGCCACCACCAATCACCCAGGTGCAACAAAGGTCATTACCAACCCTCCGGCATTGCCAGGTATGGGATATGTACGGGTCACCGCTCAGGATGGGGTTACTTCCATCGCCTATACGATCAGTTTTACGATTGATACTAAATCCAACGATGCATCACTGAGCGATTTGAAAGTTGACGGTACAACAATAACCGGATTCAGTCCGTTGGTATTAACCTATTATGTTATTGTTCCACGCAGTGTGATTTTGGTGCCATTAGTTACTGCAACCACTACTAACATCAGAGCCAGCAAGGTCATCAGTACTGCAGCTGCATTGCCAGGAACCACTACCATTCAGGTAACCGCAGAGAATGGAATCACTGTTTTAACTTATCAGGTTAAGTTCAGGTATCCGGCAACAGGAATCGATGAATTTGTTAATTTGGCTAATATTCAGGTATTTCCGAATCCGTCATCAGGTAATTTTGATTTGATTTATACAGGCGATGAATCGCTGGGAAACCAGATCGAAATCCGGATTCTAGATGTGGTGGGCCAGGAGATTCTAACTCTGCAAAAAGAAAGAGTTGGGTTTAGCACCAGAATACCCATAGATATCAGCCATTGCCATTCCGGAATTTATTTTATTCAGGTGCGAAACGCGAAAGAAAGGATGGTTAAAACTATAATTATTGATTAAAACGCCATAGACAGACTCCTAGGTATGGGAGGACCCATGTGTCCTCCCGCACTTACCCATGCGTCCTCCCGCAGTTACCTACCTTTACGCCGTTATTTTCGTTTAGGCCGAAGTTTGTTTTTCGCCAAATATCTGACTTCTGTAATCATTGAACGCCAGACCGGTTTTGATGGTCACCGCCCGTTTCATTGAGTTTACCGAACCAAATCCGCAAGTTTCTGCCATTTTTTCAATTGAATACTCCGGATTTTCAACAATGTTTTTTTCAAGTTCCCGAAACCTGAAAGTATTAACAAACGCACAAAAATTCTGGTTAAAGTTCTGATTGATAACTGCCGATATATAGGTGCGATTTGATCCGATGGTTTTAGCAAAATCCACAATACTAAGTTCGCTATTCAAATAGACTTTATTGACTTCCAATTCAGCGATGATTCTATCTGTCAGATGCTCCATCGGTGTGAGAGACGTTTCAACCCATCGCTGAGGTTTACCCGAAGAAGTTACCGCATCATAAGCAGGGTTGATCGGATTTTGCCTCATGCCCAATAATCCAATCAAATAAAGTGAAATCGAAAAAACCGACCAAATAACCAATACCAATACATCGTTTTGCATCAGTATAGGCCTGCCCAGCGCCAGTGCCGCAAAGGAAGCAAGGCTCATGACCAGGATTGAGTAGTTCAATATTATTGAATTCCAATGTTTTGTATCGTTGAGATTTGAATAAAATTGCTCCGCCTTGTCTCTGTACTTATTTATGAGTAAACTGTTGCTCACGACCGTTACAATCAATTGAATTAGAACGGTTAGTCTGATGACCTTTCGCATAACCTGCAAGAAATGAACTGATAATGATGCTGGTAAAACGGTTTCATCAAACAGCCAGGCTTTAAATTCATTCATCGGGGTAATCAAAATGGCTATTCCATATATCAAACCAATTACCACCGGTATAATCAAGAACCAGATATGGCTTTTCAGCGAAAACTTTTCATCGACAGTCAGTAACCTAAAGTAAATATGATATAAGGGAAAAACCAGCAGTCCAGCAAAAGCTAGCGGAAACTCAAAATACGGAAAAATATCAGGGTAGGGTGCAAAGAATAAGAAATGAGAAGTAAACAAAAACAAGGGAACCAGCATGAACCAAGCCAGGAACCGGCGTGGTGTTCCGTATCTTTTATTGCTTCCCATGAGGGAAACTGACCAGAAAAGGCTAACAAAAATAGGAGAAAGGAGGAATATCGTCCTGATCATATCAATTGAATATGAAATAAATCAATAAGGTTTATCATTTTGATTTCAAGATGGTCAATTGTTTTTCTCGCCCTTAATGTGGTAAAAATAAAAATTCAACTTAGCTTTCCGAAGGTTTTGGCTTTTTTTTTGACAAATTTCTCTGATTTGTACACTTTGGATGAAGTTTCGTACTTATTGGACGGCTAATAAAAAAAATATTCAGTAAATTTGCGGCCTTTTTTTCAAGGCGAATGGGGGAATTTTATAATAGCCATTCTGAAACTGATACGGAGTTTTACCATGCCTTCAGCCAGGTACAAAGTTTTGCAGTAATGCTCATCCGATTGGACAATACACCCAATAGATTTCATTTATACGGGGTATATTGTTGTTGATGTGCTCAAAAAGATTTTATTCGAAAGGAGGCCTGTGTAACTCTCACCTTCAAATACATAGAAGGACAAAAATGAATTAACCGTATCGTATTGGATACGATACGGTTAATTTGTCTTAAGAGATAAATCTTAAGCGATAATGTATTATCTGGAATAAATATTACTGCTGTTTCGGTATCCGGCCACCGGTAAATACCAATCGGGGTAATCTTTTCCCTGACTGGTGGCCCACGTGTTAAACATCAGGTAGGCTGTAGTAATAGCCTTTTTTTCAATAGGATAATCGAAGCTTACCGGTAAATTGATTGCCCATGGCAGATATTTATCAGACACGTAATATTTGCCCATGGCTGGATCAGTATTATCATCGCCAGTGCCAAATAAACTCGTATTAGCTAGATCTGTAGGCTGCTGGCCTGGAAGATGTACTTCCACACCCCTGTTCCTGTTAATAATAATAAATGGGTTGTAGGGTGGGGTACCCATGGTGGAAACGGCAATCGATGACACAAAGACAACATCCATATCAACGGTTTCGGGCACCACATAAGGATTGCCTGGAACGGTGTTAACCCCGATTCCGGTACCAGGATAATGCAACATATTATAGGCATCGTCAAAACAGATTATCACCGCTTTCGACTGGCCGGCTTCTGTTTTATTTGCCTGGAAAGCAAGATAATCTTTTGTATTGCGCTGTCCAGTAATGGATTCAACATTTGAAGGACTGGTGTTCATGGAGATGCCGAAGGCACTGTGATAGGACGCCCCGATTGCTTTTAACTTAATTTTTGACTTAACTTCCTTAACCTGATTGTTCGAATTGGTGATTTGATTGAAATTGTAATCCACCACCATGTCATTAAAGTCATAATCACCTTTGGAAGGCCACAAATCTTCAAAAACAAGGCTCCCAAATACGTTTTGTGCCGGATAATAATTATTAAAAGCGCGTGCAGGATCATTCGGATACTGGTCGAATGTATTGGTTGTGCCGTCGCCATCAGAATCTCCTGGTTTTTCAAGAGCTTGAAATTTGGTTTTATTTACAGCAGTTACCGGGTTTAGCGTTCCATAAAAAACAGCATCATTAAAATCATTGTCACTGCCGTATCCTACATCCCTGCGCATATCTTCAAATCCTAAAACAAAAAGGTTTCTTGCTGCATCGAATAGCACAACGTTGTGCTTGCGAAGGGTCGGATCGGTTTCAATGTTGTACTGCACATCGGAATAGTTAGTATAGGCACCATTAGTGACCGTATGCGAGCTGCTGCTCCAACCCTGCGACTTGATAAACCAGCCTATGGTAACTCCGGCTGGAAAAACATTTGAATATTTATTAGTTACAGGGTTTAAATACCACAGTTTAACTTTATTGCCGGAATTTAAACCACCTCCGGAATTCAGATAGGAGACATTCGGGAATATCACCGTCAAATCCCTGATTTTTTCTTTCGTTGCGGGAGCATTTCCGGTAGGATAGGTATAGTATCCCAGCACATTGAGCCATCCGGCACCTTCGTGTACAAAAGTAACCCAAACTTCAGCGTCCTGAACAATATCAAGGTTTACATCCTGAGTGCTCGCCAGATATTGCGGATGTGTTACAGCTACATTTTTATATTCAGGAAGTGAAGCAGTGATTTCATTTAGAAA
>CAIXKO010000026.1 GCA_903919925.1 uncultured Bacteroidota bacterium
CGGCCGGTCTTTAACTCCGTTCAAACTTATCTTTAACCATCCAACCATGTTTTGGCCCATATCCAGCACGAAACAGCCTGGCTTGATCTCACTGATCGATACGGGTTTTATTTCCTGCATTACCGTGATGTTCGGATTGGGTTGCGATTCAAGTTTACCTGCAGGTGCAGCAACTTTGCGCGCATTCTTCCATTCTTTATCATCATATCCACCACGGGTCCATTCTGCCAATTCAAAATTGGCATTGTACTCTTCGCCATCATATTCATTATTGGAAACTATTGGTCCCCGGGTGTTTATCTTCCAGCTCTCGTCACTATCAACCAAAACATTGCTACCATCAGCATATTCAATTTCCAATCGCAACAGTAGTTTGGGAAAGCCAAAGTTGCGGAACCTCCAGGTTTGAATGGGAACAAAGCGTCCATTTCCGAGTACAACCCCGATTGCATTACCTCCTGGAATAAGTATCCGGTTAACATCGTATACATTATAATTAACCCGCTGGGAATAATCGGTATAGGAAGGAGACAAAACGTCATGGCTGACTTTAACACCGTTAATATAACACTCGTATAAGCCAAGACCCGAAACAGTTAACATTGCCCGTTGAACTGACTTTTCAACATTAAATTCCTTCCGGAGATATCGGGCAGAGAGCCTTGTTTGATTACCCAAACTATCACCGTGAGTGAGGCTGTCCAGTCCAATCCATACTCCTTTCCATTCATCTGGCTTGACAAATGCGGTTGACCATGTTTCGGTTCCGGAAGCTGCATCGCCCCGGTTTGTCCGGATTTTTACTTTCCAGTAATAATCTTTTTGCGAGGTTAAAGCCTTCCCCTGATACTCAACGCCGGTAGAATTATCCCTCTCAACCCATTTGGAATCCCAAACCAGATCAATTTCCTTTTTAAGATTTTCGGGAGAATCTGCCACCAAAATCTGATAGGAGGTTTGAGAAATCCCTTTCAATGAGGAAACTATTTCCCATGAGAATTTCGGATTTTGTACTGCGATCCCTATAGGGCTTTTTAAATGTTCAACTGCAGCATTTGTTATGCTTATCTGACTTTTTTGACCCGTGCAGGCCGATATCAGAAGAATTGACAGCAGGGCTGGAATAAAAAATATTCTGTTCATCATTTTCATTTCTCCTCAATAATTAGAAGCCAGCCTTTTGCCGGTTCAACAGTAATGGTCTCATTCAGTCTGAACTCTTTTCCGGGCTGAAAATCTTTAATGACAGGAGCCGTAATTTTAATCCGGTCAGGATTCAGCCCTGCTAAGTTAAAATCAATATTTAGTTTGATCTCTGTTGTGTTTTTTGCCCAGCTTGCTATGCTGACCAGCATTTTCTTATTCCGGAGATAAGCCGTGGCCAAAACATCCTTATTGGAAGTTGTAACAACCGGCTTATCCTCCCAGTATCCCACCATTTTCGATTCACCAATGCCAAAACTGTCCCATAGTTTCCAGATATTCGTTGGATCACAAAAGATATCGTAGGTGGTCCAGCCGTATCGGTTAGTCATTCCATATACCATTCCGCGCCAGGGATTGCCACCCATGTTCAGCATTTCACCCATTAATCCAAAGGGTATGCCGGATAGGGATACCAGCCAATCCGATGGTTCCATATCATTGTAAATGACACCTTCTCCAAACCAGGGCTTATCAATATAGGGGAAAAACTCAAGGTATTTCAATATGCTGTTCTTTCCCTCATGCAGATCGATCAGCGAACCGGGTTTTACCTGATCCATAACTGTTTTTACCCGTTTGATTGTTTCCCGGTCATAGAGTGAGGCATCGATGTAAATACCATCAATTCCAACATTTTGCATCAGCCATTTAATATCTTCGATGTAGTAATTGTGCCAACGGTTTTTCCCAACAGACGATTGCACCGCCGCATCAACCTCCCAAATGTTTTCATGAAAAATATGGTACCACTGCGGGTAGTAATTATCTACGTAATGCTCCTTCAACCACTGATAACCACCACCTGAGCCTCCCATCATCACTATTTCATCGCCCAAACTCCGGAAAGCCCATATTTCAGGAACAAAATTCGAGATTTCACGTGTTGTATAATAAATCTTTGCCTTGATCCCTTTTTCATGGCAGCGGTCAACATAACCCTTCAATTCCTTTCTTCCGGTAAAAGGGCTGTTGATATATGGTAGCCAGTCCGTTCCATGATGGATATTTGCGACATTAACCCCCAAGGCGGCATCCGATTCTTTAGGTTCAGGATCATAAGGATTATGATAGTA
>CAIXKO010000027.1 GCA_903919925.1 uncultured Bacteroidota bacterium
CCGGGCAACCTGGCTGTTTTGAATAGTAACAAGGGCGCCTGGATGTATGATGATTTTCCGACTGTGCAGCAATGGGTGATTGCAGGGCACTCTCTGGGTGGTGTAATGGCCTGTTCGGTGGTTGATAAATATCCCACTTATTTTTCTGGGATAGTTTTAATGGCCGCCTATCCGCAAACATCTAACAATCTGAACGATTGGACCGGATCTGTATTATCATTGCGCGGGCAGTTCGACGGGTTGACAGACAGCTTGACGATTGCCTCCAACGTTGGTTTGCTGCCAACTCCGAACTGGGCGCGCAGGATGGATGATTTCCCGGACGGGACCACTCCAAAAACGATATACTACACGATACCCGGTGGCAACCACAGTCAGTTTGGCAAATACGGAATACAAAAGGGCGATGGCAGCGCCACTATAACTCCTGATGAACAATCGGATATAGTTACAACGCTGATTCTTAAGTTTTTTGTGATTAACGGGTGGGAATATGACAAATAAGATGAATTTGATCCAGAGAAGTTTGATGGATGCAACCAGGAAAATGCACAGTCGCCGGCATTCAATCATGCTATTGTTTTTGTTCTGTTTTGTATCGTTACAGGGGCAGCAAACCGATATTTCCGTCCGGGTATTTCCATCATCCTGGTACAATAAATACTTTGAGCCGGGGTTTGAAGGGGGCGGAATTTGCGTAGCCTATCATCCGATTTTAAGCAAAGTTCTCCGATTGAATGTATCGGCTGAGTACTCCTTTTTACGTACGAGAAACGAGGTATTACTTGGGTTTGGTATCAATAAAACGATCTGGCAGGCGGAGCGGTTCCGGGTGAGTATGGAAGCCAATCTTTTGAATGGAATCGATTTATACAGACCAGCACCACTGTATGCCGGAGGCATTGAGGGTGTTGGGAGGTTTGACTTTTATTTAACCCGGAAACTAACGTTGTTCATGGGCATCGGGGTAAGATATTTAGTTTGTCCGGGGTACAAGAGTTATGGGGTGTGGAGGTATAGTAGCTGGCCGGTGATGTTGGGGGTGAGGTTCTGATAAAGAATGGGAGGCGGGTGAAGAATGGGAGCGGATGAAGAATGGCACGCGGATGACGCGGATCCCTGCGGGAACGCGGTTTTACGCGAATCTCTTTATTATACCAGTACAAGAAAAGTAATGCGTTTTTCATCTTTTCCTGAAGATGCAAAATGCCTGAAGGTTGAATTCATTCAAACAAAAAAATCCGCGCTAATCCGCGTTCCCGTAGGGATCCGCGTAAATCCGCGTGCCATTCTTTCCATTTTAGGATGAATATTCAGTAGTTGGATTGAACCAAACCGCTTTAGGGTTGTTAAGTATATTAATTACAGATAATAGATACAATTTTGAAGACTGGAACTTGTTTCCTGAAATCGGAAAAATTAAATATGACTCATATTTCTACTTGTTGGAATACAAACAATTATAAATCGGGCCTGGGTTTTGAGCGTTATAATACACAGATAATCAGGTGTGTTAACAAGAATGAAAAAAATCTAATTCAATCCGGAAAATTATTGTGAAAAGTTATTAACTTTGAAGGTTAAGCAATAAAGGATGAGTCGGATAAGGAGCCATAAAAGCATTAAAAATAACCCTGGCGGGATTTTATTTGCTTTGAATATGCTTAAGGTTGCTTTCAATTCAATAATTTTTAATCATTGGTTATTTAAAAATAGAATAAACTCCTTTGACGGAGGTTTTCATGGGGGGGTAGTCTGGTTATTGGTAGTAGTGGGATTATTTGTTGGAAGAATTGGGGCGGTGGGACAAGTGACGGATGGACCTTTATATCCGTTAACTGCATTTAGTTCAGGACCGGGGGGAACGGTCTTATGGGGGAACTATAACAACATTAAGGATCCATCTGTGTCTCCTCCGTATTATTCGACTGTAACTGTCAATAGCACCACATCGCAATATTTACAAGCTACTAATTTTGGTTTTGGCATTCCTTCTGATGCCACCATTACTGGGATATCAGTGACTATCGCACGCAAACAAAGTGCAACAGGAGCTGGAAATGATGTTCGGGATTTAGTA
>CAIXKO010000028.1 GCA_903919925.1 uncultured Bacteroidota bacterium
GTCCAAACCTTTTTCTACTTCCCCCTTCATCATCAGATGGCCAGCAACCTGATACTCTATACCGGTCCACACCTCATTGCTATAAACAAAGGGCAACGATAGCTGACCACCACTTGGCCAGGTACACAAAAGCAATCCTCCTTCATTTCCTAAAGCATATGTGGGACGCTGCGGATTATCGTGATTGGTAAGATCGGTTTTAAAATTATACTTGTAAATGGAGTTCAGATGACTCAATACTTTCGAATTATCAATAATTTCAGGTAATCCCGATGCCGACGCCAACCACATGCCCATGATGCCATCAGACAGACACCCGCTTCCATACTGGTACTTTGGCCCTTCTTTTACCAGAAGTTCCTGGGATTCATCAGCAGAGATATTGGCCAGGAGTGATTTCGTAGGATCGGCGGCCCGGAGATCGTTCCATCTTATTTTCTGGATAAAGTACTCCCCGTTAAATAATTCTTTTTCCAAATATGATTTTCCTTTTGCCAGCAGCGTTTGATATTCAGTTACCGGAACCTGCATGGATTTACTCATTTCGATAAAGGAGGTAATGGCACCGAGGTAAAAACTGGAGCACATCCCATCGGGTCCCCAAAACTCGATATCGTAAGTATTGTGGTGAGGTTCAACGAGTGCGCCGAGGTGGTCAGGATCCCAGGTTCTGATGCAATAATCCAGGCTCTGCTTAACATAAGGATAGATTTTTGACAGCCATGCCTGGTCTCCACTTATTCGCCAATCGCGGTAAACTTTCATGATGCCACCCAGCTGCCCGTCGGATGCAGCATGAAAACCGTGCTGCGGAGGATTGATCGGCAGATTGGCCCTGAAAGTTTGGTGTCCCTCCTGATTTTGGCTCACCGTGAATTCCGTATTACGTAACGATCGCTCCAACTGCGGAAAAAGATGAGGAATGGCCTGAGCATAGTTCCATACATGGGTACAACTTCCGGCGCAGCAACCCGAGTTATCACTGCAACCCTCCCAGGCCCAAAGATTTCCATTGGTATCGCGCAAAACGGTTGGTGATTTGAGTATAGTAAGATTGGCCCCGATAGCTTCCATTACTTCCGGAGCCAGGGTACTCGCGTAAAAGGCATCGCGGAACAATTCGCTACCCGATTTCAATTTATCATAATTGGTGATCCAGTATTCCTGCAGGGTGCTGATCCCATCGAATCTTTTTGAATACCATGGTTTATAATGCTGCTTTTGGTTGACCGTTTCTACCCTGGTTTCCGCACCACTAACCGGTGATCCTGAATGAGTCCATGTTCCGTATGATGCGGATTCAAAACTCTCTAATAGCAGATCTGAGGAACCGAGAGCAGTTGGATCAACTGCCGGATTATCTGAAAAAACGATCTGATCGACATTAATATGCCCCCACCCTCCTGTTTCGTTATCTACGATTTCGAGTACCGCAGTTTTTCCTTTGTATGCCGATACATCCCAAATCGTTGGGAGCAGCAATTCCTGATTTTTTCCGGTGGCAGTGAGTAGCACCTTGCCGCCGATTTTTAAGTTAATACATGTTTTTCCTGCAAATCCACCTCCGCCGATTAAAAAGGCAATATGGCTTTTCTTGATTTTAAACCCTGCCGAGGTCAAAGTACCTGTTAGCCCATCGCCATCGGGATAATAGGTATTAATCAATTGTTTGCCCATAAACCCTGGGATTTCCTGCTGACTTTGGGCGGCTCCGGGGGCCGGTTTATCGCGGAATGCAGGACCTGCTGGATTAGGCTGAGCTCCCGAGGAAATCATGGTATTGGGTGAATACCAGCAAAACATCAATCGAACGGTTTTCTCCTGATTTGGAAGCAAGTGCAAAGGAACAAATAGTGATGCTCCGGGAGGATTATCTCCTTTTGGGGCATCGGTCTTCATTTTTCCTTCGCGGATATCTTTCCACAAAATCGTTAAAGCATCAAACCATCCGCCGCGAAACCAACAATGATCCACAATCGCATCCTGATCGGTGAAAACACTGAACCAACTTTCCAATTCAGGCTTTTCCGGGCTACCTTTCTGATGCATGATAAACCCGTTTTTATTGGCAGTGATTTCGTTGCTGACATCTTTTTTTATGATATTTTTTGAGTTCCATGAAAAAACTGCATCAATAGCTTTGTCCGAGGTATTAACAAATGTGTACTCCATGGATCCAACAGGTAAGCTGGAATTATCGGCATCGCCCGGGATGAAGGGACTCCACCCTGATATTTTCACTTTCAGCGGTAAATCATTGTCGCTGAGCTCAACAAAACCAAAAGGAAAACGTGCTAAAAAACGACAATTTTCAAATCTGGGCAACCCGTAATAATATTCACCGCCTCCATTGGCAGTTCCCGGACGTCCAAATATTTTCCAGGTTGGCACCTGTCCTTGTAAAACTTTTGCACCATTTGGAATTCCGGGTACGGAAATGGCGGCA
>CAIXKO010000029.1 GCA_903919925.1 uncultured Bacteroidota bacterium
ACCGATAGTTCTGCCGCCAAGCTTGATCATCTCGTTGGCCATCACTCCCATTAATCCGGTTCGGCTACCGCCAAATACCAGATCGATTTTTTTTTCAGCCAAAATCCGGGCAAAAGCACGACCGTGTTCGAGATACTTTTCCGGTGTTTTGTTACTTGATGCGCAATAAACACAGATTCGATTGTAGTTGAGGTTATTGTCCATTATCAGCTGGAGTAGGGTGAATCAACGATGACCCCTTTAAATAAGTGCGACATATTTGATGCTGCCTGGTTTGCTGCTATCTGCACATCCTCATGAGTATTTTGCTGGAAATTGCCCGGGAAAGCAACATTGGTGACTACCGATACGGCAAAAACAGGAAGCTGCATGTGCCGCGCGGCAATAACCTCGGGTATTGTGGACATGCCGATGGCATCTGCACCAATCAGGCGGTAATGAGTGTATTCGGCAGGGGTTTCGAAACTGGGGCCCGGATTTCCGAGATAAACCCCATCGCGCAAGGTGATCCCCAAATCGTTAGCAACATGGAATGCAATTTCAATTAATCGCTTATCGTATGGTTCACTCATATCAGGAAAACGTGTGCCCAGCTCATCAATGTTTTTCCCGCGTAAGGGGCTTTCCGGAAAGAAGTTGATGTGATCACGAATGACCATCAGGTTTCCAATCTGAAAATCGGGATTAATCCCTCCGGCAGCATTGGAAAGAAATACCTGCCTGATGCCTACCAGCTTCATTACGCGCAGCGGGAAAACTGTTTGCACCAGAGAATACCCTTCATAATAGTGAAACCTCCCTTGCATAGCCACAACCGGTTTGCCTGCCAGATGCCCGAAAATGAGATTGCCCTGGTGACCCTCAACCGTAGTAACCGGAAAATGTGGGATGGAGGCATAAGGTATGATATCCGTAATTTGAATCTCGTTAACCAGTCCTCCCAAACCAGTTCCCAGGACGATTCCTGCAATAGGCCGGATTTTGGTTTTATCAAGCAGATAATCAGCGGTTTCCGATAGTTCTTTCCACATATTTATCAATCTTATTAAGAATTTCTTGTTTTTGATCAGCCTGTATTGGTGGCCCGATAGGAATCCAATGCAATGGAAGGTCTGCCAGTTCCTGAAACCGTGATAATTTAACATAATCCTTGCCGGTGGTGAGGATAGTAACCGGAGACTGATTTTCAGAGGCGAGGCTTTCCTGATAGGTCTTTTGAATCAATCTGGCATCGGCCGGAGTGTAGCGATAATGGTCCCTGAACTTCAGATGGCGGTATTGCACCCCGGTTTTTGCTATTTCCTTTACCAACGGATTTGGATTTGCGATTCCGGTAATCAGCAGGATCCGCGAATCTGGTTGGAGGTCAGGAACCGGATTCTCTTTTTTTGTCACAATGATCTGATCTGCCCTTTTTAACCCCGATAGTGGTTCGCGGCGGAGGCCGGCGGGAAGGAGCTTTTCCAGGTGCATCGGACGGTTGAAATCATCCAGAATAATGGCATAACCGGGTTTTACCCTCCGATGCTGAAACCCATCGTCCATAATGATCAGATCAATATTGCCAAAAGTTCCTGATGCCAGTAACTGGATTCCACGTTTTCGATTTCTGTCCACTGCAATAGGAATTCCAGGTAGTAGTAAGCGTAGTTCCATGGGTTCATCCCCAACGGTTTCAGGGGAAGATTGATTATCAAGCAATTGAAATCCATTTGTTCGGCGACCAAAACCACGGCTCAATATACCAACGCGGTATTTTGATGAAAGCTCTTTGGCGATCCAGGCTACCATCGGAGTTTTTCCAGTTCCGCCAGCAATGATATTGCCAATGGTAATAACTGGAATACTTGGGCTATAAGAATTAAGTATCGATTTGTCGTACAGTAAATTACGTAAACCGGTAATCAATCCGTATATCCAGGAGAACGGGGTCAGCAGTAGTATGGCAATCGGGTTTCTGATACCGGTATCCGATTAATTGATATCGATTCGGAATGGAACCCTTGCCTGTATTTTTCCCCCGGTCATAATCTCTTTAATTTCACGGATGGCGGGTATCTCACGTGCCAGCATGCTTTCAGCAGGAGAGGATTTCCCTCCAAACTGGCTTAGGATTTCGCTCAGTGGATTTTTCATGACCGGAAGTTCCCGGATACGCCATGATTTTAAGCCTGCCTCTGCGGCAGCCATTTCAATAGCTTTCTGAAGTCCTCCGATTTCATCAATAAGGCCCTTGTCTTTTGCAGTTACCCCGGCCCAGATACGTCCCTGGCCAATAGCATCCACTTCAGCAGTAGTCATTTTCCGGGTTTTGGATACATGCTGCAGAAAGTGGTTGTAGGTTTGAGTAAGCTGGTCGTCGAATACTGCTTTTTCCATTTCAGTCATCGGCCGGAAAAGCGAGCCGGTGCCGGCAAGCTTATTGGTTTCCACACCATCGAAAGTAATTCCGATTTTATCAGTCAGCAGCTTTTGCATATTCGGAATCAGCCCGAAAGCGCCGATTGATCCGGTCAGACTAGTATATCCGGCAACGATTTTAGTGCCCGGGGTAGCTATCCAGTATCCACCTGAGCCTGCCACATCTCCCATGGATACGATAACCGGCTTAACTGCAGAGGTAAGTTCCACCTCGCGGCGAATAATCTCCGAAGCCAGGGCATCACCTCCCGGCGAATTGATCCTGAATACGATAGCCTTAATTTTGGCATCCTTTCTGGCTTTGGCAAATGTTTGGGCCAGTTCTGATCCAATGCTCTGACTCCCTGATGATTCCATGCTGATGGTTCCTGTGCCATATATAATGGCGATACGGTCGGGGGTGTATTCCTTGGAAGCAGGAGTGCTGGCAAGGGTATAATCCATAATGGAAACCGTACGAAGTTTTTCCGTAGAAATCAGCCCGGTTTTTGTTTTGAGAACCTCGTTTACCTGATCTTCATATAAAAGGCTATCAATCAGTTTTGATTTTAGGGCTGCATCCGGAGTTCGCGCGATCCAGCCATCGGCCAGACGGTTGAGTTCATCTTTTGATATTTTTCTATCCTCACCAATTCCGGCGAGCATCCGCGACCAAACTGCATCCAGGTAAGCCATTGTTTGCTCTTTACTGTATTCGCTCATAGATTCCTGCAGAAAAGGTTCTACCGCAGATTTATAGCGCCCCTCGCGGATTACCTGCACTTCGACACCGATCTTCTCCAGGGCTTTTTTAAAAAACATAACATCCGAGCGCAAACCACGGAACTCAAGAATTCCTTCCGGATTCAGAAAAACGGCATCGGCCATTGATGCTAGATAATAGCTGCCCTGCGTGTAAATTTCGGAATACGAAACCACAAATTTTCCGGCTTTCTTAAAGCTAACCAATGCCTCACGGATTTCATCGACGGTGGAAATTCCAGGACCGGTTAACCCGGTTTTTAACAGAATCCCATCGATATTCGGATCTTTGGCCGCTCTTTGAAGATTATGAATAATATCGTACAGGCCTAAAGTGGTTTCGAGGCCCATCGACTGATAATCAAATATCTCCAAAGGATTGTCAATGGATCGCTCTGTTACGCGGCGGTTCAGGTCGAGAATCAGAACCGTATTGGGCTTCAGCTTAACAACTTCGGGACTTGCCGAGATCAGGGCAGTGATACTGCCAAGTCCAATGAGAGTAAGCACGACAAGGGCGACACAAACGGCCAGAAAGCTAGCCAGAAAGTATTTAAAGAATCCTTTCATTACCTGTTGAGTTTTTATGAAACACAAAAATAGGTTTTAATGACCTATTTTCGCCCATTGAATTCATTTTCATGAAAGAACTTATTATCGGATTGGGCAGTAACCTGGGTGATCGAAGAGCTAACCTCCTGGAGGCGATTGATCTGGTTGGGAAAAACATTGGAGTGGTTACAGCAATATCCTCCTTTGTTGAAACGGATCCCTGGGGGTTTGAATCGGAAAATAAATTTCTGAATGCGGCGATTATCGTTTTGGTGGACAATACTTCAGCAAATCAAGGTTTGTTGGAAGGATCTGGAATTATTAGAATTCTTCAAAAGATTGAATCTGGATTCGGCCGGGTAAAAACCGGAATATATACTGACCGGCCGATCGATCTGGATATCCTCTTTTATGGAGATGACGTAATATTGGAGACTGGGCTGATTGTTCCGCATCCCAAGCTTCATGACCGGGATTTTGTTTTAATTCCACTAATGGAAATTTGCCCGGACAAAGTTCATCCGATAACCGGAAAAAGCATCAGAAGAATTTATGAAGAGTTCTGTCAGCAGACCGGAACCTGATACCCTTTTCAGAATTCCTCGCTAACATCACTTTTTTTGCTGCCAAAGGCCAGGTCACCGGCATCGCCCAACCCAGGCACAATAAAGGCTTTTGAGGTGAGTTCATCATCGATAGCGGCTACCCAGATGGTGGTTTTTTTCATCGGCAGATTTTTGCGCAGATACTCAATCCCTTCTTTGCTGGCTATGAGTGCTGCCACATGAACGTGCGTTGGAGTACCTTTTTCCAGTAAAGCCTTGTATGCCAGAAAAATAGATGCACCTGTAGCGATCATTGGATCACAGATGATTACCACTTTTTTATGAACGGACGGTGAAGAAATATGTTCAAACCGGATATGAAAGGTTCCGTCTTTTTCGTATTCACGGTAGGCAGAAATGAATGCGTTCTCTGCCTGATCAAAGAAATTCAGGAATCCGTGATGAATCGGGAGTCCGGCACGGAGAATGGTTGCCAAAACAATTGTTTCCTTTGCCACCTGGGCATTAGCCGTTGCCAGGGGTGTGCGAACCTCAATGGGCTTATAGGTAAGCGTCTTGCTAATTTCATACGCCAGAACTTCACCCACTCGTTCCAGGTTCCTGCGGAATCGCATAGAGTCCTTCTGGAGCTTTTCATCCCTGATCTCTACCATGAATTGGTTAAGAATGGAATTTTGATCGCCGAGGTTATTAACCATGATGTTCGGAATTATTGTTCTCAAATGTAATAAATTCTTATTTTATCCGCCTGTCGGCCCAAAGATTCAAAGGCCATGGTAACCGATTTATTCTTAATGAGGTATAGCTGAATTCTACTGCTCCATAACCCTTGTAAAAGCGGGCAACCGATTCAATATCTGACCCCTCAAAATCAAATGTTGCCGGCAAACCTGCATTAAGATGTATATACCGGTCGATCAGGTAAAACATGGCACGCGACTCACGGCCTTCCTCATTCATCGCCGGAGCCAGGTAATAATGAAAACCTTTGTCCTGAGCAATTAGCGCAGCGGCAAGAAGCATTCCATGGCGGTTCCTGACACCGCAAATCATGCCGGCATTATGGTTGATCAGGGCCGGAATAAGCCGAAGCAAAAAAGGAAGGTTTTTGCGGAGCAAAAGAATTCGGGAACCTGCGCTTTTATCTTTCTTTAGAAGCTCTAGAAACTCCGCAGGAGTGATGTTGGTTCGGAAACGAAGGTTTTCCAGAGCAGCCTTTTTTAAATTTCGTCGGGTATTTTCTGTATATTTTTCCTGAATCTGGGTGTATGAAACGTTTAGGTTCAATTTGCAAGTGATGTGGCTGATGGTTGGAAACCCTGCACCTGGTTGGTTTTGATTGTTCAGGGTGATCTCCACCAATTTAAACACCGGAGGTATAGCCTGGAGAAATTCTTCTGTTTCTTCCTTTTTTAACGCTTGACGGCTGAATATCCCGAGCTGTTGGCTGACTAAAGGTTGAAATAAATAGCTGATACCGAATTTTCGCCTGGAGGTCAGTGGCATCAGGCGCGAGTAATCATTGGTTATCAGTGCTTGCCAGCCTGGGCAAACAGCATCGAGGTACCACGATTGCCCGTACAAAGCTCCGCCTGGGACCATACGCATGAGCTGATCCCAGCGGTGTTTGTCAATCTGATGGTTATCAACATATTGTATTTCCATAATAAGAGTTCAATCCGGTTTGCTGACACCAAGGAGTTCCCTGTATACCTGGCTCCAGCCAATCCATTCTTTCCATTCACTCAGCGATTCATTGTGCCATAAGGAAATGAATGTCCCGTTGACTTTTTTTACCTGGCCAACTATTTCGCTGATTTTTTGAACAGCCTCTGCAGGGGTAAGTTTCATGTATTGCTTAAGGCCGGTATCCATAACTTGAAAAGGGTATACCTTCAAATCGGTGATTTTGTTTTGTTCAAGATCAAAAAAGTGAAAAGGTGATGCAATTCCGGCTCTGAAACCGGCACGGTCTGCATAACCCATCGAATAATCTTCCTGAATGCCCAGATTTGAAAGAGTACGATAAGTATCGGGAAGATGAACTAGAAGATAGTGCTGACGGCTACGTTTAACAGGGTGACCCAGGATATTTCTCAGGGTTTCGGCCTCATGACCAACCAGGGATGGTAAGGAATTGGAAGCATAAGATGGGTGAAGACCTACGGCATTTTCTGCTGCGATTGTATGGATGAGAGTTTGAAAATGAACATTGGAAGGTGAAATATTCCTGTCGTACCGTGCATGCGCCCCCACCAGGAAGAACCATACCGGGTGCACTTTCGCTTCAAAATGAAACCGGTTCAAAAGGTCATAGGTATTAAAAGGATCGGGCTGATTGTCGCGCAAAACCTGGAACCGGAAATTTCTGGCTTCCATGTTGTGGCGATCCTTCCATAATCCGCCTAGAGTTCGGCTGATTCCTTTGTGTGAAAAGGCCCAGGCGTTATCAACATCGATGGTCGGAATGAATTGATATTTTGGCGGTTCCATGTTTATTGCCTCGCCGAACCAAGTATTCAATACTTTCCCAAATTCAATAACCCATTGATTAACAATTGGTTGTTCAATAATGTTTAAATGAAAAGCAAGGCTTTCTGTTGATCGGAAGCGGTGGTGCTCATCCGGTTCAAAAGGAAGATACTCTTCATAGCGGGAAACGAAATAAAAAATGGCGGAGAAAATATCAAACGTTACCGGGGCAAGACTTTTGCTGTGTGCGAATATAGTTGGCAGCCCAGCCCATTTTTCGCCTGGAAGGAGTTTGGCCGATTGGTCATGTATATCATTTTCAAATAGCAGTCCTGCGGCTTCAACAAAGGGGCCATCACCAATTGGTTTGAAAGAATAAGTAAGACGGGGACCTCCTGATTGAATATAATCTTCAGGGAAAGTGGTAACACGATAGTCCAGTCCCAGGAGCTGTTTGAAAACAAGATCAAACGTCCAGGTCACTCTCGGGCTTTCTTCGGGGCAATAGATCAGCAGCATTCAGTAGGATAAATTTCCCGTGAAGATACAATAATTTTACACCTGTGCCTGACAGTCAATCCATCAGATTATCGTCAGCCATGCTAAGGTAGCCCTGATCTGAGATGATCAGGTGATCGAGGAGGGTAAGGTCGAGTAATTGGGC
>CAIXKO010000030.1 GCA_903919925.1 uncultured Bacteroidota bacterium
GTCGGACTCAATGGTGTTGGGCTCAAAGCTGTTAATGCCCTCTCCAGCGAGTTCATGATCCGTTCTTATCGCGAGGGCCAGTTTAAAGAGGCCTTTTTCAATAAAGGTACGCTCATCGAGGAAAAAGATCTGCAGCCAACAACTGAGGATAGTGGAGTGGAAGTCATTTTTAAGCCCGACCGGGAAATTTTCGGACATTATCGATACCTGAACGAGTATGTATCGACTATGCTGAAGAATTATGCCTTCCTGAACGCTGGACTGGTGGTGCATTTTAATGGCGAAAAATATGTTTCAAAAAACGGCCTCCTCGATCTCCTCCAGTCAAAAATGACCGAAGATGGTTTATATCCAATCATCCACCTGCGTGAGGAAGACATCGAAGTTGCCATAACCCACGGAATGCATTATGGCGAAGAGTATTACAGCTTTGTCAATGGTCAGCATACTATTCAGGGCGGTACCCACCTCGTTGCCTTCCGCGAAGCACTGGTGAAAACCGTCAGGGATTATTACAAAAAAGAGTTCGAACCTTCCGATATACGAACTTCTGTTATTGCAGCCGTCAGTATTAAAGTGGAAGAGCCAATTTTTGAGTCACAGACAAAAACCAAGCTCGGATCTAAAGATATCGGACCAAACGGCCCTTCCATCCGAAATTTTATTCATGATTTTCTGGGAAAACACCTCGATAATTTCCTTCACAAACACCCTGAAACTGCTGATATCCTGCTCCACCGCATAATGGATTCTGAAAAGGAAAGAAAAGCAATCTCCGGGATACAGAAACTTGCGCGCGACCGGGCAAAAAAATCATCTCTGCATAATAAAAAACTGAGAGATTGCCGCGTGCATTATAACTCCCAGCATGATCAACGCCTGGAAACCAGCATCTTTATTACTGAGGGCGATTCCGCGAGCGGTTCCATTACCAAATCACGCAGCGTAAATACTCAGGCAGTTTTTAGCCTCAAAGGCAAACCAAAAAACACTTATGGCGAAACGAAAAAACTGGTTTACGAAAATGAGGAGTTCAATCTGCTGCAGGCTGCGCTAAACATCGAGGAAGGTATTGATGACCTCCGCTATAACAATGTCATTATCGCCACCGATGCTGATGTTGATGGAATGCATATCCGCTTGTTGCTCATCACCTTCTTTCTCGAATTTTTCCCCGATCTGATCAAACAGGGGCACCTCTATATTCTGCAAACCCCACTTTTCCGATGCAGAAATACCAAACAAACTTTCTATTGCTATTCTGAGGATGAAAAGCTCAGGGCTATAAAAAAACTAACAGGAAAGCCCGAAATCACGCGTTTTAAAGGTCTTGGGGAAATTTCTCCGGATGAGTTCAAACATTTTATCGGTCCTGAAATGCGCCTCGAACCGGTGCTACTTAGAAAAGAAGATAATGTGGAAAAAATGCTGGAGTTCTATATGGGGAAAAATACCCCGGAACGACAGGATTTTATTATTGGAAACCTGAGAATCGAGCTGGATGAGGTTTTTGAACAGGAAATAAAAAAATGAGCGAGGAGCACATAAATTATATTGACCTTAATGGGCAAACTGATGCTCAGGATAATGGGAGTGTCCGTGAACAGGATATTACCCACCTTCCGGGTATGTATGAAAATTGGTTCCTCGAGTATGCCTCTTACGTAATTCTGGAAAGGGCTGTACCCTACCTGTACGATGGACTTAAGCCCGTTCAGCGCAGAATCCTCTACTCTATGCGCCGGCTGGAGGACGGACGGTATAATAAAGTTGCCAATATCATCGGTCATACCATGCAGTTTCATCCCCATGGCGATGTTTCTATTGGCGATGCATTGGTTCAGCTTGGACAAAGGGACCTCCTGATCGATTGCCAGGGAAACTGGGGAAATATTCTTACCGGTGATAATGCCGCAGCATCCAGATATATTGAGGCCCGGCTATCGAAATTTGCGCTGGAAGTAGTTTTTAACCCAAAAACTACCCAATGGAAATCTTCTTATGATGGCCGTAACAAAGAACCAATTTATCTGCCAGTCAAATTCCCCCTGCTTCCGGCAATGGGCGTGGAAGGAATTGCCGTTGGACTGGCTTCGAAAGTACTGCCACACAATTTTAACGAACTGATCGATGCATCAATAGCTTGTCTCAATAATGAACCATTTGTTCTGATGCCGGATTTCCCCACCGGAGGAATGGCCGATTGTTCCAGGTATAATGACGGCCAGAGGGGTGGAAAAGTCAGGATACGTGCCAAAATCAACAAGCTCGATAAGAAAACACTTGTCATCAACGAAATTCCTTACGGAAAAACAACGGGCACACTCATCGATTCTATTCTGCTGGCCAACGAAAAAGGTAAAATCAAGATCCGGAAAATCGACGATAATACCGCTGGTGTTGTTGAAATCCTGATTCATCTTACGCCGGGAGTATCACCCGATAAAACCATTGATGCCCTCTACGCATTTACCGATTGTGAAGTTCCGATTTCACCAAATACCTGCGTGATTAATGAAGGACGGCCTGTTTTTCTGGGGGTCTCCGATATTCTGAGAATTTCAACAGTCAATACCGTTGAGCTGCTGAGGCAAGAGTTGCTCATCCGAAAGGAAGAACTTGAAAGTGAATGGCATGCCTGCTCGCTGGAAAAAATATTTATTGAAAACCGGATTTATATTACGATCGAAAACTGCGAAACCTGGGAAGATGTTCTGAAAACCATCGATGATGGGCTCGATCCTTTCAAAAGCATCCTGATTCGTCCGGTTACCCAGGACGATTTGGTGATGCTTACTGAACTTAGAATCAAAAGAATCTCAAAATACGATGCCAAAAGGGCTCAGGAACAGATTGCAGCTATTGAACGGGAACTGGCAATAGTTAACCATCATCTCGAAAATCTGATCGTTTATGCCATTCACTACTTCGAGAATCTAAAGAAAAAATATGGTGGCGATTACCCACGGAAAACGGAAATCCGGAACTTTGATACCATCGAAGCATCGAAAGTGGTGGTTGCCAATGAAAAACTTTACGCAAACCTGGAGGAAGGGTTTATTGGCACTTCTTTGAAAAAAGACACTTATCTGTTTGATTGCTCGGATATTGACGATATCATTATATTCAGGAAGGACGGCAGCTTTTTGGTAACAAAGGTGTCAACAAAAGCATTCGTCGGGAAAAACATCTTTCACATCTCGCTCTTTAACAAAAACAACGAACGTACCATATTTAATGTAGTATACCGGGATGGGAAAGGCGGGTTTAGCTATGCAAAAAGATTCGCCGTTAAAGGGATCACCCGAGATAAAGAGTATGACATTACCCAAGGCAAAGAAGGATCAAAAATTCAGTACTTTACAGAAAATCCCAATGGCGAATCCGAAGTAATCCGGGTGGCCCTGAAACCCAAACCCAAGCTAAAAAAACCATTGTTTGATTTCGATTTTGGCACCCTGGCAATAAAAAACAGGAATGCCATGGGAAATATCCTTTCTAAACATACCCTGATCAAAATCTCACTGAAGGAAAAAGGCACATCTACCCTTGGTGGCCTGAAAATATGGTTCGATAACAGTGTAAACCGCTTGAATACTGATGGACGCGGACTTTTCCTGGGTGAATTTGAAGGCGAGGATCACATTCTGGTAATTCTTACCGACGGCCAGTTCCGGCTTAGTAATTATGATATCACCAACCATTTCGAGGAGAATATTCTACGGATCGAAAAATTCAATCCGTGCACGGTATTTTCGGTTGTCTTACTGGATGCCGAGCAAAAATTCTTTTATCTGAAACGCTTCCAGATTGAACCAGATACCGCGGAGAACAAGTTGCACCGCATGATTGGTGACCACCCGGATTCCCGAATGCTGAGCCTGAGCGACCACCTGCTCCCAAGGTACGAGATTCTCTTTGGGGGAAAACACAACACGCGCCCTCCTGAAATTATTGATGCCGCTGAATTCATCGGTATGAAAAGCTTTAAAGCTAAAGGGAAACGCCTGACCACCTTCGATGTCGAATCTATAACTGAATTAGAGCCTATCGAGCCGGACAGCGAAGTGCTTTTAAAATATT
Organism: uncultured Bacteroidota bacterium; assembly: GCA_903919925.1. Taxonomy (GTDB): domain Bacteria; phylum Bacteroidota; class Bacteroidia; order Bacteroidales; family UBA12481; genus UBA12481. The sequence goes on from CAIXKO010000030.1 coordinate 4,084, forward strand.
ACGGACCTGAGTACCCGGAGCTTCTGGGAAAAACAGAGGAAGGTGAGGAAGTTAAGGAAGTTGAGGAAGTTAAGGGGGGTGAAGAGGGTGAAGAGGGTGAAGAGGGTGAAGAGAGTGAAGAGGGTGAAGAGAGTGAAGAGAGTGAAGAGAGTGAAGAGAGTGAAGAGGGTGAAGAGGGTAAAGAGGGTGAGGGTGTTAAGGGTGTTAAGGGTGTTAAGGATGTGGGGGAGGTAGAGGAGGTTAAGGAGGTTAAGGGTGTGAAGGATGTTAAGGGTGTGAAAGGTGTGAAAGGGGTGAAAGGGGTGAAGGGGGTGAAGGGGGTGAAGGGAGCGAAAGGTGTGGAGGTGGTGAAGGGTGTGGAGGAGGTTAAGGAGGAGGTTAAGGAGGACCCGATTGTGGATGAAAGTGGGCAACTTACTTTGGGATGGTAGTTTCAAGTCACAAACCGATTGTCCTGCTGGGGTTTATGGGCAGCGGCAAAAGCACCTTGGGCAAACAGCTGGCTTCATTAACGGAACGTACATTTATAGATCTGGATCGATTTATCGAAATTACAGAGAATCGCACCATCACTGATATTTTTGAAAAGGAGGGGGAATCCGTTTTTAGAAAGCTCGAATCAAACGCACTCCGGGAGGTTCTGCGTTATCCAAATCAGATAATTGCAGTAGGTGGAGGAACACCTTGCCATGCTGAAAATCTGCTAATAATCAAGGAACTATCCATCTCTGTCTATCTGAAAATCAGTGAAAATCAATTATTTTCCAGGCTATCGAACTCATCAGTGTCCCGCCCTTTGCTCAAAGGAAAATCTGATTCCGAAATACATTCCATTATTTCCGGGCTGCTATTAAAAAGGGAACCTTTTTACGGGCAGGCTGATATTATTATTGAATCAGATGAAATTACTCCTGCGATGGTACTCGCTCATTTTCAAGCTAACAGGTAATATTTAAGCACCACAGATCACCAGTTACCCGCATTCTCACGACTCCACCATTCTCACCATTCTCCCGATCTCCTATATCACTCGATCGCGTCAATGAAGGCCTGGTTCAGTTTGTCGGCAACATTACCATACTTTTTACGATAATCATCAATGCTTCTGCGAATTACCCCATGAGCCTCCTCGCGCCCATAAACATGGGTTATTTCGCAGCGTCGGTGCATTTTTCCCGGCATATCCTTATAAGTGAGGAAATAATGTTTCAATCTGGATATAAGTGTCTCAGGAACCAGCTGAACATCGCGCCAGTGCTGGTAAACTTCATCATTTTTAAGAATGGCGATAATTTTGTCATCGGCTTCACCGTTGTCGATCATCCGAAATCCACCAATCGGAATGGCTTTTACAATCAGGTTACCATGTGAGATATTTCTCTCGGTTAAGATGCAGATATCCAACGGGTCACCATCGCCGATAATATCTGTTCGCCCGGTTTTTTCACGGCACAGATCGGCTACCCCTTCCCAGCAATAGGTTTGCGGAACAAATCCATACAAGGCAGGAAGATAGTTCGAATACTTCTGGGGGCGGTCAACTTTCAAATAACCGGTTTCCTTGTCGATTTCATATTTTACCGTGTCAGTAGGAACCACTTCCACAAAAACTGTTACTTCATCCGGAACATCTTCACCATAAGAAATCCCGTGCCAGGGGTGCGATGTGAACCGAAGGTCCATCATCTTCCAAAGGTGCCGTAGCTTGTCGTCGCTCATGATTGTATAGATTAACCTTCTTTTCGCTTGATCTTTAAAACTTGCCCCAATTGCAGTTTTGAACCGGTCATCTGGTTCAATCTCATAATATCCTCATGGCTGATACCCGGGTATTTCTGTGCAATGGTCCAAAGATTATCACCAGATCTCACCGTGTACAAAACAAACTGATCTTTTAATCCTGATGAGGCCGCCTGGGTAACCTGCTCTTCGGCTTGACCGGTGCCATTTTCTTTACCCACGCGAGATTGTTTTTCCGCAAAGCTCAGTGAGTTTATCTCTTTAAAATCTTCTGCTTTTGTTTTAGGAACATACACAGTTAAAGATTGACCGGCGCGTAAGCTATTACCTCCCAATCCGTTCCAATCTTTGATCGCTCCCACTCCCACTTCGTACCACGATGAGATAAATCCAAGATTGTCACCTGATTTCACCGTATAGGTTAAAGCAACATCGTCAGCGGAAGGCTCTACTGGCTTCGACTTGGATTTTGATTTTGATTTTGATTTTGTCGTCCTAACCGGTTCCTTATCCATATTATTCTTAGCAAGATAAGTGCTTTGCTTAAAGCTAAAAATAGAATCTTCCAAAGAGATAAAAGAGCTGATTTTATCGGTTGGCAAACGCAAAGCATAAGGTCCGCCCGCTGCGGGAAGAATTTTCCTTCGATATTTCGGGTTCAGCATTTGCAGCGTTGCAATATCAACACCCAATACCTCGGCAGCTTGCCCAAGATGCAATTCATGCCGAACCAAAATGGTATCAGAACTGATGGGCATCTCCGGCCTAACTGCATAAAATCCATGATCCTGGGAATAATTCATGATATAGGCGGCTGCAATAAAGGCAGGTACAAATCCCCTGGTTTCGCTTGGGAGGTAATAAAAAACATCCCAGTAATTCTTTTTGCCACCGGCCCGCTGAATGGCTTTCTTCATATTTCCCGGACCGCAATTATAAGCCGCTATGACCATATGCCAATCGCCAAAAATGGAATACAATTCTTTCAAATAGGCGCATGCAACTTCCGTTGACCGCTCCGGATCAAGTCTTTCATCAACAAAGGAATTTACGTTCAGCTTATACAACTTTGCCGTTCCAAGCATAAATTGCCACATGCCCTGGGCTCCAACCCGCGATCTGGCAACCGGATTCAATGCCGACTCAATAATAGGAAGATATTTAAGTTCAAGAGGTAAGCCGTACGAGTCCAATTTGGATTCAATCATCGGGAAATAGTAATCAGATAAACCCAGCATGATGGATACCTGCTTTCTGCGGCTTTTGGTATAAAGTTCCAGATAGCTCCTGACCTGCTTATTGTAGGTCAATTCTATTGCTGAAGGGATGCCGGCCAGCCTTTGAATAAAAATCGAATCCGGCAGATCAGCGATATTATGGTCCTTGGTAAAGGCAATTGCAGTATCCTGATACAATCGAACTGGGATTCGATTACTCTGCCAGGCGGAATAAAGACTATCCAACCGTTGCAGGTACAGTTGATAAACCGGGTCCTTTGCCGTATTCACCGAATCGATGGCCAACCCTGTTGATATTTGCTGTCCCATCAGCATCGACGAACAGCTAAATAGTATGATTAAGAGGTAATTGCGAATTTTGTTTCGTAAATTCATGTTCATTTGCTATTAAAAATAAAACTCAATCCTATGCCCGGTTTCATCTGGCCAATCCAAAGCGCCCGGGGCCGGATTTGCAGGCTAAGGTCTTCACTAACATCCCAATTAAAAAAATGTGCATCCACATTCGCATCAATAATAGTCAATCCATGCCAAGCAAGCAAGGCCAAAAACGATAAATCCCGCAACCGGCGATAGCTATCTATATCAAGCAATAGCTCAGAAGATGTCCTACTGCTCTGATTTTCAGTTGAATCAATGCCATCTGTAGTAGCTATATAATTTTTTTTGGAATCTTTATACTTTTTTTGATTATTGATCAACGAGTAACCGGCAGCAACATATCCCGTATAGGCGATGGGTATTTTCCAGTATTTCCGGTTATAAGCCTGACCAGCACCGGGTACTGTTGCGGCAAGTATAGTGGCTTTCTTGGAGGAATGAAACGGCTTTTCAATTTCAGGACTGGATACAATAGAATCAGCGAGGCTTTGCGCAGGCGCAAATCCAACCAGGCCAGGTGTCAGCAATTGAAAAACAACCAACCCCAGCAATGTATTAATGTTTCTTACAAACCCCAAAATTCTGCTTTACACTTTTAATCGGTCTAGTTTGCCCAGAATTTTTTCAAGCTCTTCATCAGAGTTAAACGTTAAAACGATCTTCCCTTTACCTTTGATATTCCGGTTAAACTGTACACCTACCTGGAAGTAACGTTTTAATTGCTCCTGTAATTGCCCGTGCTCAACGGATATTACCGGTTTTTCTTTAACTACCGGTTTGCTTTCGGTTTGAATCTGTCGGACCAGTTCTTCTATCTTTCTGACCGACAGGTTGCTATCCAGAATTTTTTGATAAATTACCAATTGAATTGCAGGATCTTCAATATTGATCAGTGACCGTGCATGCCCCATGGACAGTTTGGCTGTCCGCAACCCAAGCTGAATATCAGCAGGTAATTTCAGGAGACGCAGATAATTCGCAATCGTCGACCGCTTCTTGCCTACCCGGTCGCTCATATTCTCCTGCGTAAGCTTGCACTCGTCAATCAATCGCTGGTAAGAGATAGCCACCTCGATAGGATCAAGGTCCTCACGTTGAATATTTTCAACTAGTGCCAGCTCCAGCATCGACTGATCATCGGCTGTTCTAACGTAGGCCGGAATTCTGGTAAGACCGGCTATAACTGAGGCCCGCAAGCGCCGTTCTCCAGCAATAAGCTGGTACTTACGGTCAGCAATCTTCCTTACGGTTATTGGTTGAATAATGCCAATCTGCTTGATTGATGCAGCCAACTCATCCAATGCTTCCTGGTCAAAATGCGACCGTGGCTGAAACGGATTGGTTTCAATCAGGCTGATATCAATTTCATTTATTGAGGCTTCAGGTTTCAGATTAGCGTCATCAATCAGGGCGCCAAGGCCTCTTCCTAAAACACTTCTTTTTTCAGTCATCCTATTCCTGGTTGGTTATTCAATCACTTTATCTGTATCCCGGATTTGAGTTAATCCGTTCTTTTGCAGCAACTCACGTGCCAGGCTCAGGTGGTTCAACGATCCTTTTGAGTTGGCATCGTACATAACAACCGGTTTCCCATAACTAGGTGCCTCACCAAGCTTGATATTTCGGCTGATAATGGTATTAAAAACCATCGATTGAAAATGCTTGGTTACCTCCTCATATACCTGGTTCGATAGCCTCAACCGGTTATCGTACATAGTCAGCAGGAATCCTTCAATCTCCAGATCCGGATTGAGCCTGCTCTGGATAATTTTAATCGTATTGAGCAACTTCCCAAGTCCTTCTAAAGCAAAATACTCACACTGAACCGGTATAATAACTGAATTTGCCGCAGTAAGAGCATTTACAGTCAATAATCCCAACGAGGGTGAACAATCAATCAGAACAAAATGATAATCATCCTTAACCTGGTCAATCACCCGGGTCATCAGTTTTTCACGGTTGGGCATGTTTAAAATCTCAATCTCCGCACCAACCAGGTCAATATTTGACGGAAGGATATCGAATCCCGGAACCTCTGAATTCAGTAAGATATTTTTTGGATTAACATCATCAACCAAACACTCATACAAGCTGGTTTTAATGTTTCTCACATCAAAACCGGCACCGGAAGTGGCGTTTGCCTGCGGGTCGGCATCCACCAGCAACACTCTATATTCCAACACTGCCAAGCTCGCTGCCAGATTAATGGCAGTGGTGGTTTTCCCTACTCCACCCTTCTGGTTAGCTATCGCGATTACTTTACCCATATTCATTTTTTTGCGCTGTAAAAGTAGCTATAATCCCGATAATATCAGGCGCAGTGGTTCAATTCTGTTCCTGCATCCGGATATCCTTAACCATCAGCTGCATACTAGTGGCACCCCTGAAAGTGTTTTCCTCTACCGTAAAGGCAATGTCAAAAGGCTTCCCTTTATGTATTTCATTAAACATGTGCCCCATGTTAAAGGCAATCCCTTCAAAATCGGGCTGATTTCCTCTGACCGAGGTAATGCTCAGCTTCAAATGCTCCCACGATCTTCCAACCTGTCTGCTTTTACTGGTGTCCCGGAGATTACGGCAAACAAACATTGGTGAATTATTATCGGGACCAAAAGGTTCAAATTGCCTTAATATCCTGAAGAATTTTGGGGTAATATCTTCCAGACTGATCACCGCGTCAATTACAATTTGAGGTATAAGTTGTTCACTGGTAATCGTTTGAGTAACATATTGCTCAAACCGCTGCGTAAAAAGTTCAACATTCTCAAGAGGCATACTTAAGCCGGCAGCATATTTATGACCTCCAAAACTTTCCAAAAGATCAGAACAAGCGCTGATTGCCTGGTAAAGATCGTAATTATCAACAGATCTGGCAGATCCTGTGGCCATTCCACTTGACCGGGTAAGGATCACCGTTGGACGGTAATAGAAATCGATCAGTCGTGATGCCACAATTCCTACCACCCCTTTGTGCCACTCAGGATGATAAAGAACGGTTGTTTTCCGTGTCTTCATGTCGTCCATCCCGTCAACCATCTTGCGCGCAAGATCGGTGATCTCCACATCAATGTTTTTCCGGTAATCGTTATAAGAGTCAACTTTCCCCCCAAGCTCCATGGCTTCTTTTTCATCTTTGGCTATCAAAAGTTCCACAGCACTTTCGCCTGAAGAAATTCTGCCAGCAGCATTTATCCTGGGTCCAATCTTAAAAACGATATCTGAAACGGTGATCTGGCGATCATCAATATTACAGATCGTTACCAATGCTTTCAATCCGGGTACCGGATTTTCATTCAGCTTCTTCAGCCCATGATAGGCAAGAATCCTGTTTTCTCCGATCATGGGAACCAGGTCAGCCGCAATGCTTACACAAACCAGATCTAGATATTTGGCAATGTGTGAAAATGGAATTCCATTCCTTAAGCAAAATGCCTGCAACAATTTGAATCCCACTCCACAACCAGATAATTCCTTGCAAGGGTAACCACAATCGGGTTGCTTGGGATCCAAAATGGCTACTGCAACCGGCAACTCCAGATCAGGCAAGTGATGATCACAAATAATAAACTCGATCCCCTTGCGCCTGGCGTAATCCATTTTATCGACGGCTTTAATTCCGCAATCCAAAGCAATCACCAGCGTAAACCCCTCACGCGATGCATATTCAATACCGGGGTAGGAAATTCCATACCCCTCAGAATACCGGTCTGGTATATAATATCCTATCCGACTAAGTCTTTTTCGAAGAAATGAATAAATCAAAGCCACCGATGTGGTTCCATCAACGTCATAATCTCCATAGATTAAAACTTTCTCTTGTTTTTCTATAGCTTCATTCAAACGTTGAACTGCCTTATCCATATCCTTCATTAGAAAGGGGTTATGCAAGCCCTCGAGCTGTGGTCTGAAAAAGTGCCTGGCTTCCTCAAAATCCTTTATCCCGCGCTGAACCAACAAAGAGGCCAAGCTTCTGCCAATCCCGAGTTCGTTTGATAAACTCTCTACAAAAACTGGTTCGGGTTCAGGCAGTATATTCCAAAGTTTGTTCATAAGGTTGTTCAATGTGGAAAAAAATAAAAATAAGCAAATTTCCCATGTTTGTTATAACTCCGGCGAAAAGTATCTTTGCAAAAACAAATTCAAACGATATGCCGGAACTTAGCGAACAGGAACAAATTAGAAGACAGTCACTTCAGGAAATACGCAACATGGGTATCAATCCATACCCTGCTGCAAAATACTCAGTTACTGCAAATGCGGCTGAAACAATCGCCCGTTTTGACGAAAATTCTGAAGCCTGGGTGGGAGTCAGCTATGCCGGAAGGATTATGTCGCGCCGGATAATGGGTAAAGCTTCCTTTGCTGAGCTCATGGATTCATCCGGGAAAATTCAAATTTATGTCAACCGCGATGAGCTTTGCCCAGGCGAAAACAAGGATCTTTACAATACTTTATTCAAAAAGCTCTTGGATATCGGTGATATCATCGGGGTTTCGGGTGATGTTTTTCGTACTCAAACCGGAGAAATCACCGTAAAAGTAAAAGAACTTACCCTGCTGGCAAAAACCGTCAGACCCTTGCCGATCGTCAAGGAAAAAGATGGTATACTGTACGATGCATTCTCCGATCCTGAACAGCGATACCGCCAAAGATATCTCGATCTGATCGTGAACCCTTCAGTCAGACAAGTATTCATCAAACGCTCCAAAATTATCACCGTCATCCGTGAGCTGTTGGACTCACGCGGATATTATGAGGTGGAAACCCCCGTGCTGCAGCCTATTCACGGTGGGGCCGCTGCCCGTCCATTCGTTACCCATCACAATACCCTGGATACCGAACTCTACCTTAGGATTGCCAATGAATTATATCTTAAGCGTTTGATAGTAGGAGGATTCGACGGGGTTTATGAGTTCTCCAAGGACTTCCGGAATGAAGGGATGGATCGTTTTCATAACCCGGAGTTTACACAGATTGAGCTTTATGTTGCCTATATGGATTATTTCTGGATGATGGATCTCGTTGAGGAAATGATCGAAAAAGTATCCATGGCGCTTCACGGTTCCACCCAGGTACAGGTTGGCGAACACCTGATTGATTTTAAACGCCCGTGGAAAAGGTTTACCATGTTTGGCGCTATCGAACACTTTACCGGCATCGATGTTAGTATGATGGATGAAGATCAGCTGGTGGA
>CAIXKO010000031.1 GCA_903919925.1 uncultured Bacteroidota bacterium
AAAAGGTACTTGTAATGATGTAATCGCTTTGAAAAGTCATCTTCGGTTTGCATCATATTACCGATTGCCGTGAGCAAAATAGTGACGGGTATTAAAAATTCGATCCAATTTCGTGGAATGCTGACCAGGTTGAATGATGATAATATCAGCGAGATAGTATGGCCGATTGTAAATGCGGTGATCAGAATCAGTATTTTTTTCCAGTGCTTCAATTGATAAACCGCCATCAGGGTGATCAGAAACAGAATATGGTCATAACCTTTGAGATCGGTAATATGTTCGATCCCTAGTTGAAGGTACATCTGAAAAGTACTCACTGGTTTTGCGGTTGGTTTTACAGTTAGCTTGCGGTAAAAGTATTAATTTTGGAAGGTTTTGGATGTGGATATGCGACTAAATTATATGCTTACGGGGGTTCTTCTTTGCGCTGGGCTAATGCTTCAGGCTCATCCCCTGCATCTTACTTTCACTAACCTGGATCTGAAGAGCCAAAATAGCCGCTGGGTGCTTACGATTAAAGTTTTTTCCGACGATTTTGCTGCCAATTTAAAAGCGTCCACTGGTAGAGATTTATCAGCAAGCAGTAATTTGGACGGACCGGAAACTCAGCAAATATTGAAAGATTGGCTTCAAAGCCGTCTGCAGATTTGGTTTGACTCTCAACCGGTGGGTTTCGAAACGTGGAAATTTGAAGGTATAAAAGTTAAGGAAGATGCTTCGTGGTTAACTTATTCATTTAAAACACCTTTGCCTGTATTGGATATCAGAATCAGAAATACCCTGCTGTTTGATCTCTATTCGGATCAGAAAAATTTGTTTATTGTAAACATCGGGAAATTTCAATCTGCCCATGAATTTAAAAATAAGGATCAGGAAACTGTCATCAAGCTGAACAAGTAGGAACGGAATTTGTAGATTAACGGAATTATTTTTTTGATTTGAAAGAGCGCTTTAATATCATCGGATTGCTTTTGATTTTTGTGTTTTTACCGCTTTCGCTGCGTGCAACGCATAACAGAGCCGGAGAAATCACTTATAAGCAAATCAGCGACTTAACTTATAGAATTACCGTTATTACCTATACTTCAACCGGTCCGGAGCCGGTAGCGGACCGTCCGGAACTGGAGGTTCAATTTGGAGATGGTACCAAGGCAACGGTGAAAAGAATTGAGGAAGTTTTCCTTCCCAATTACTATAAAAGGAATAAATATGTATACGATCACACCTATCCGGGACCTGGAACCTATCAAATTCTGATGGAAGATCCCAACCGAAACAGGGGTGTGGTGAATATTCCGAATTCAGTTAATGTTGTTTTTTCTATTAAAAGTATTTTAATCATTAATCCTGCCATTGGCCAAAACAGTACACCGGTACTGCTTAATCCCCCGATAGATAAAGCTGCACTAGGTTATACATTTATCCATAATCCTGCTGCTTTTGATCCTGATGGCGATAGTTTATCCTACAAACTGGCTATTTGCACAGCCGAAAGTGGAAAAGAAATCGTCGATTATACCTATCCTTCATTCAGCGATTCATTAGTTGTAAATGAAAGAACCGGTGACCTGATCTGGGCCACCCCCACTCAAATTGGTAAATATAACGTTGCCATGACCATAGAGGAGTGGCGCAATGGGGTGAGAATCGGCAGGATCCAACGGGATATGCAGATTGAAGTGTATGAAACCACCAATAAACCCCCGGTAATTTCAGGTGTCGGCCGGTTTTGCATTATTGCAGGCCAAACCTTCAGCAAGGAAATCAGGGCAACCGATCCAAACAACGATTCCGTCCGCTTTCAGGTTAGTGGCGGACCCTTTTCACTCGATCTGAATCCGGCAATATTTAAACAAGTAGTTACCATGCCGGGACTTGCCATTGGCAACATTAACTGGAAAACCGATTGCACGCTGGTTCGAAAACAGCCCTACCTGATGATCATTAAAGCGAAGGATTTGAATGGTCAGTTGCAATTGATTGATAGTAAGAATATTGAAGTTTATATTCAGGCACCACCAGTAAAAAACCTCAAAGCACTGCCTGCCTCCTCATTTGTTACCGTTAGCTGGGATCCAAGTGATTGCGCAAATGCCGCTGGCTACCGGATTTATCGAAAAACGGGATCTGCTTCCTACACCCTGGATACTTGCCGTACCGGGATTCCTCCTGAACTCGGCTATCAGCTGGCGGGTGAAGTTGCCGGACATACAAATTCCACATTTATCGATTCTAACAATGGCCTGGGCCTCAATCAGGCAACCGATTATTGCTATCGGGTAATTGCATTTTTTAATGACGGGGCCGAATCTTTGGCATCAGAAGAAGTTTGTACTCAGCTGGTCAGAGGTTTTCCTCTCCTGGTAAAAGTTTCGGTTGCAAAAACCGATGCTGCCTCGGGTGAAATGGATCTCGCATGGCTGAAACCAACAGCTGAGCAGATTAGCGGTGCCCCTGGTCCATTTGTTTACCGGATTTTCCGATCTCCGGGATTGTATGCTCAAAATCTTGTTCTGATCGATTCAGTGATGAATCTGGATAATACTATTTATAAGGATAAGAATATCAATACATTGTCCGCCAGATGGTCCTATCAGATCGAATTGTGGAATACCCAGCCTGGAAATCGGTTCCGAATCGGTATTCCCCAGATGGCTTCAGCTGTTTTTCTTGAACTGGGTGCATTTCATGAATCCATGAAATTATCTTTTGAGAAAAATGTTCCCTGGGTTAATGACCGTTATGTGATTTACCGGAATGCAGGTGTACAGGAAGATTCTGTAGGCCAGACAGCCGATTTGAATTATAACGATAGGGGCCTCCGCGAGGGCGTTTCCTATTGCTACCGTGTAAAAAGCATTGGCGGTTTTCCTGATCTTAGCCTTTCTGGTTTGGTGAATTGGTCGCAAACCGTTTGCGCAATTCCAATTGATACTATCGCACCATGCGCCCCTATATTAATGGTTACCAGTGTTTGCGATAGTTTGGGCAACAAGCTTACCTGGAACAATGTAAACGATTCCTGTTGTACCGATGCGGCAAAGTACCGGATTTATTACCGTAATACTGCTGAAGGCGATCTGATCCGCATCGATTCCCTGGCGCCAGCGGATAAAACTGTTTTCTGGCATTTCCCCGATAAAACAATGGCTGGCTGTTATGCAGTTACAGCTGTAGATTCGGTTGGAAATGAGAGTATTAAATCAAATATTGTTTGTGTTGACGATTGTATTAATTATTCTATTCCCAATGTTTTTACCCCCAATGGTGATGGTATGAACGATTGGTTAAAGCCAAATCCATACAATCGGGTGGAGAAGATTGACCTAAAAGTTTATTCGCGCTGGAATACCCTGGTTTTCAAAACCGAGAATCCTGATATTAATTGGGATGGCAAAAATTATATTAATGGCAAACAGGTTCCGTCAGGAGTTTATTATTATGTATGTACCGTATATGAGCGTCGGCTTACAGGGGTGGAGCCCAGGGTTTTAACCGGATTTGTGCATATTTTGTATAGCGATGTTAAAAACTAAGCAATGATCAGAGCAATATTAATCGGAGCTATTTTTTTGACGTTAACCATGGTTGGGGCCGGTCAAAACTCCGTTGTAAATAATTCCCTGATTAAGGCCCGGTACCTGGTTTCGGAAAAGCAATACGCGGATGCGCTTATTACCATGGAAAATCAGCAGTATACCGGATCAGATGATATGAAGGCTTTGCTGGTAAAGGGATTGGCGCTATCAGGGGTACAAAAATACGAGGAATCAAATAGATACCTTAGCCAGGTTACCGGTGTTGGACTTTCCGATGCATCCTATTGTATGGCAAAGAATTACCTGGCCATGAATGATTTTTCGGGAGCAATTCAATCTCTGACTAAACATCTTGCCGATAAATATCATTATCCGGAAAAGCGTATCCGGATGGATGCCGACTTTAACAAACTTGAAAATTCACGGGAATGGGTTCATCTTTGGCAAACTGATTGGTACCCTGATGTAGAAAAGCAAGTTTCAGAATGTAATTACCTGATTGCCGGTGGACAAACCGATGAGGCTATGATTTTAATCAATCAGCTGCTAATCAGCTATCCTGATCAGGCAAACGTTTGGTTTTTGCAAGCAAAGTTAAATGCCCTTCAAAAGAACGACAGGCAGTTAATCCTCTCACTGGATAAAGCCTGGCAGCTCGCGTCTAAAAATCAGCCTTTGCAAGAGGAAATCATGAAGTTTTCCCTGGAATTGCAAATGTATGAGAAAGCAGGAATCATGGCGTACCAGCTGATCCGTGATGATCCTTCGAATCCCGATTATTTGATTACCAGAGCTTTAGTTCGGATTTTGGACGGAAAAGAGGCTATGGCCCTGAAAGAAATCGAAACCATTGAACAAGAAGGAATTGCTCCGGCTGAACTGTATTATCAGGCGGGCAAGAAAATTTCAACAACCAAGCCACAGCAAGCTGAAATGTATCTGTCCAGAGCCATTGACACCGGTATCATGGATGCCCGGTTTTATTATTCCCGGGGCATGGTTCGCTCTGCTGCTGACAAAATTGATCTGGCATTGGGCGACTTGGCTATGTCGTTGGATATCAATCCAAATCAACCTCAATTGTATGTCGATCGGGCTCAGCTCAGGTTGAATATTGGTGATACTGAAGGGGCATGCCATGATTGGAAAAAAGCGTTGGAAATGGGTAATGCAAAAGCTGCCGATCTGCTATACAAATATTGCCGTTTACCCTGATTCCCCAAATCGCCTGATCTCACTGATCAACGCTGTCATATCAGCCTGTGAGGTGAATGGATTCATTAAAGCTGTTCTCAGATAAGTTTTTTGTCCGATCCGGGTTTTAACAATATAAAACCGGCCCGATTCAATGATCTTCCTCCGGATTTCCTCATTTAGCACGTTTAATTCGTCATCCGTTTTTTCTGGACGGATATACCGGTAGCAAACAATATTACTCTCTGGTTCAATGGGTACTTCAATGTCGGAACAGGCAGAGAGGAGCGATGCAAATTGCCGGCCCAGATCATATAAGGTTGTAAAATGGTCGATAAATATTTGCGGACCGTAAGTTCTGAGAATGGCATAAACTTTTACACCCATCATGTTTTTTGTGCATTCCATTGTTCGAACGGCCGAATTGAACCACTGCTCGCGCTCCTCATTATTAAAAAGGTAGAAAGCTTTCTGGTTGAAGGTTTCATACGATCTCAGGCCCTCTTTAAATATCACTGCTGTTGTTAATGCACTTACTCCAAGCATTTTATGAAAGTCGATCACCACAGAATCGGCCCGCTCAATTCCTTTGGTCAGATGCCTGTATTTTGGCGTTATGGCAGCTGCCCCGCCATGTGCTCCATCGATATGAAACCAAAGCCCTTTTTTTTCACTAAAATCTGCCATATCCTCCAGCGGATCATAAGAGCCCGTGGAAGTGCTGCATGAGTTTGCAACTAATGCAATAACAGTAAGACCTTGCTTGATGGCGCGGTCATAAATAAATTCTAATTGACTGGCATCCAGCTGATGCAAATGGTTTGATGGAACTTTTATTACCCCTTTCTCGCCCCATCCCATAATTTGAACTGCCCTTGAAACGCTGTAGTGCGACTCCTCGCTGACCATAATAGCCGGGTGAAAACCATCAATCTTTCCCTCATTCCAATGATCGAATCCGGATTGGTGCTGGCGGGCAGCCAGCAAAGCGGTCAGATTCCCCAAAGATCCACCGGAAGTGAGCACTCCTGATGCTTTTTTTCCATAACCTATGGCACCACACAGCCAATCAATGACAACACGTTCCATGGCAGTACTTACCGGACCCATTTCGTAAATAGCTGAACCATTGTTCAATGTGCCATTGAGCAACTCGCCCAGGCCAGCCAGAGGCAGCGATGCACACACCTGGTGGCCCATATATTTGGGGTGGTGAATATGAATAGTTTCTGCGATGGTATCCTTCCAGAAGGGCTCAAAGTCAAATTCCTGACCTATTTCATCCTGCCACTTCCGTAATCGCAAATCAGGATCCATCCACGGAAGTACTATGTTATCAGATTGATTATAAGATGATTCCAAATGATCGGCAATCAAATCAACTAAACGATGAGCCTGATCCCTGAAGTTTTCCGGATCGTAAGCCTGATTGAGTAAATCAGTCATAAAAGGGTAAGGAAATTTAAGTCTTTTTGGGATTCCAAAGAATAAAGAACAGCCCGGTAAGCGCTAATGGAATACTCAGCAACTGACCCATATTCAATAACATACCTGCTTCAAATGCAGATTGATCTTCTTTCAGGAATTCAATAAAGAATCGGAATCCGAAAACAAGAAGCATAAACCAACCAAAAAGCTTGCCTTCTTTCAGGCGAATATCTGTTTTCCAGTACATATACATCAGAAATGCAAAAACCAAAAGATAGGCAATTGCTTCATAAATCTGAGTTGGATGCCTGGGAATGTTGTCTTCCCTGATAAAGGTAAAGGCCCAGGGAACTGAGGTGGCATGACCATATATCTCGCTGTTAATCAGGTTTCCGGTTCTGATAAAAGCACCTGCCAAAGCAGTAGGAACAACCACTTTATCCATGGCCCAGAGAATGGATCTCTTGCTGTATTTTTTTGACCACCACCACAAGGCGAGAATAATACCTACCGCGGCTCCATGGCTGGCCAATCCGCCATGCCATATTTTTATAATTTCAGCAGGATGCTGGCTGTAATAGGCCCAATCGTAGAACAATACATGTCCAAGGCGGGCACCAATCACCGTGCCGATCACCACAAACAAGAAAAGGCTGTCGACAAGTTCTGTTTTCATTCCTTCGCGCTTGAACATCTTGTTAGCCAGATAGATGCCTACAACAAAGCCCATGGCAAAAAGTAACCCGTACCAGCGCACTGACCAATCACCAATATGAAACATTACCGGATCAGCATTCCAGACAATTCCGTTTTTGGGATCCATATTTCTATTCTTTACATTTAGCTTCCAAAGGTAGTCTTTTCAATATGAATCTGAGTTTCCAAAGATATTTTCACCAGAAGTATCCGGACTTGAATTAATTCCGAAAAAATCTTTTCTTTACATGAAATTGTATACCTATGAATATTAGAAAACTAACCTTGATTCTGATTATTTGCATTTTGCCATCATTTTTACTGATTGCGCAAGACAAAGAAAAGACGGTAAAGACCGAAAAAACCAAAAAAGGCTGGAGCTTTGGCGCTGTCCCCGCAGTTGCCTTTGATTCCGATCTGGGATTCCGCTACGGCGCCCTGGCTAACATTTATGATTACGGCGATGGTACGATTTATCCCTTTTACAAACACTCGCTGTATGTGGAATGGTCGCATACCACCAAGGGGAGTGATCTTAAACAGATTAAGTATGA
>CAIXKO010000032.1 GCA_903919925.1 uncultured Bacteroidota bacterium
AAATTCAGGCTTAGGGAATCGGAGCCTTTGAATTCACCCACCAAACGATTGTCCCAGAATTCATACGCATAATAATTCTTCTCCGGATTCAGATCGACCGCTCCAAAAAAGTCGGGCGTACCAAACCGTATCGTTTTTACTGCACCACGCATATCATCCGGATTATAAACAACAAGCTGATACCAGCCCTCCTGAACTTTAAAGACAAATATCTCCGGATAATTTGAGGTGAAAGCATCGGCTGGCCTGGCTGATATCCATGAATCGGGATATGGGAAAACCCGCGAAAGATCGTGGAGCATTTCCGGCGATAACCGATCGAAACTATTGGCCATCAGGAATCTTCCACAGGTGGTATACATTAAGGTAAGCAATTTCCTCACTCCATCTATTCCGGCAGGCTGGGCTTTCAGCAGGTTTTTGGCATCCATATCAAAGCTAACCACCTTGCGGTTTTTATACCACCGGAGGGCGCCGCGTGTAATCATCAGCGGCGACATTTTATCGGTATCCCCCCAAATACGCTGCGAGGAAACAATGCCCAGCGTAATATCGGATCCATGATCCAGGTTCCGTTCATCCAGGAAAGCATTTGGACCGAGACCCGTGCGTGCCAACTGAAAAACAGTGCGGTAAGCCGCTGCCGTTGTGGAATAAGTATTGTCCATACCACCATATTGGGCCCAGCCAGTATAGGGATAATCGTACATAAGTCCCTGAACACCACCATCGGCCAGATTCTTATATACCTCCTGCATATGTGCCAAAAAACCGGAATCGGTGAAATCATAACCCACTTTTCCCTTGATCATCCAATCCTGATCGGCAATGCCGGGATTAACATTATTGAAAAGCATATGCTCAGGGAAAGCTGCTGCATAATCATCGGACCGGCGACCGGTTTGGAAATAAGTGAGTGGTATACCTCCCCGTTCGATAATTGCCTGTGCCCATTTGCGGGTGGTTTCATATGGCTTTTTATAGTGACCGGGAGCTACATCAACATTGCCGTCAGGCGGATTTGAATATTTGCCCGTTCCGTACATCTGCCAGTGTTTTTCATCCCACCAGCCCTGCTCATTATTCTCCTCGTAAGCATCGGGTACCAGGCGGATGGAAACCGGAGTATATCTCAGAAAACCAGATTTTACGGCACGGTCCATTTCAGCCACCGCACCGGGTGCATCGTTCACTGATGGCCCGTCGCCGTAGGCTTTATGTTGCGCGTACCATAAACAAACGGTGGGAAAGGTATAATATTCCAGATCGATCTTTTGGAAATCCTTCAGCGCATCGCCGTATTGCTCCATGGCTTCAAACGGATTGGAATTTCCCACCGATACATAAAAGGCATCCTCCGGAAACCAGGGCTGGCCCGGATCTACACGCTTTCCAACCGGATCTTTGGCATACAGGTGAAGGCGCAGATTTTCCGCCACCTCTTTTATCTCACTCACCGGATTAGCCACCCCATTCATTTTTTCTTTAACCGCACCTTCGCATATTCTGAAATCACTTAAAACGGCATTGATTCCACCTTCGTTGCGAATGTGGAGGAGCAGGGTATCGCCGGTAATGGCAGCGGGCGACAGGTTAAGCCATATTTGTTCCGGAGCCTCTCCGCCACTGTGCGATGGCAGCTTGCGGGGAGACAGCAAGTTATTAAGGGTGCCGCCCTTTGCCGACCAGCCAACCGACTGAACACGGGAATCGGCATCATCGCTCCAGGCAATGGCAACCGAGTAGCTTGATTGAGGCTTTAACCCTGATATTGCCAGTACTATTTCCTCATTGTGATACAGAACATCATCATATTCAGGTCCATATCCGGCATCCCACCGATAAGGAGTACCTTTAACCACAGTAATGTGGGCTTGCGCCGATGCAGCAACTGAATTCTCCATAGGTTTCCCTGCATCAAGCCTGGCAGTCAAAATCAAACCTGCCGGCAATGAGCGATCAATAGCTATATTTTTGTTTGCTGCGGAGACGCTCACAAATTTCTCGATTTCCG
>CAIXKO010000033.1 GCA_903919925.1 uncultured Bacteroidota bacterium
CCGCCCCATTGCCGGTAATCGGCATCCATCCCGCCAAACTCATCGTTGCGGTTGTAGGTATCAACGGTAAAGATGGAACCGTTGAACTTGATGGGGGAATTGCCTCGTCCGCCGCAGGCATTCATGAATCGCTGGAGGATGTAACCCTGAGTAACGGTTTCGGCCTCTTTCCGGCCTGCCGTATCACGCGTTGTGATAAAAATGTAGCTGCGTTCCCAAAATTCCTTCCACCACTTGTAGTGCTCAGCCTGTCTGGATTTCAGGGGTATTTTCCCGATATTTTCCGAGGCCTTGATGAGTGAGGTTTTCCAACTGTCAGAGGAGGAAATTTGCGTTAACGGGAAGATGCTTACCTGAATAGATTTTTTGGCAACAGAACTAACCAGTAACGTATCGGACTTATTGATAAGTCCTTCACCCATAATCGTGGCTCCAAAGGTGCGATTGAGCAGCGGATCGGTTCCGGTTTTAACATAATCGCCTAGAGCTTCCAGTTCCAGGTTGGTTTTCCAGATGGAGTAGGTATTGTGATGATACCAGCTGATACGGTTTGCTTCATCGGTGATGACGGTATCGGGTTCCTGGTAGAGGGGCCCGGCGCAGGAAGGATCATAAGCCGATTCCCCGATTCCCCATACCACCCGGGATTCCTTACCGGTGATGGGGCGGTGCGACTTGCGCCACGACCATAGCGAAATACTTGCCTGAACGGGTATTTTGCTGTCGATTTCCACTTGCACCACCGGGTGGTTGGCATCTATCCACAACCGGATATCCGCCGTTCCGTACCTGACAATAATTTCGCCGGTGGGCAGCCGCAATTCCTGTAAAAAGGTATTTCCGTTGAACGGGTTTGGGGAGAGGGAAACCCTTACTTGTCCCAGTTTCAGGAGCTGTCCGTTTTCGCTCCAGGCATCGGTTTTCGACAGATAAAATACCAGATCGCCGTTTGCCTCCACCCAGGCGTTGATCCCGATATCGCCGTTTCCCAGTGGCATTGAGCCCTGCGCATTCATGCCGGGAGAGGTCCAGGCAATGTTATAATCGGCGAGGGTGGTTTTTTGCGCCTGAGCAGAAAAGGCGAAAAGTATGGCGATGATAAATACGCAGGCATGTTTAAAAGCAATTCGGGTAATGTTAACGGTAGCTTCCCTTTTCAGTAGGGGCAGGTATTGGATTGGTAAGGAATACATGGGAATGAATGAATTTCAGTTTAGTTTTCAAGAACGGTATATTGAAGAAAAAGATAGCCTGCGGGATCCTTTATTTCGAAATCGATGGTGCCAGTGGAATCAGCAGTTTGCGTCCAGGTTTTACCGGTTTCGATGTTGGTAAGCCGGATGGTTTTTCCCGATATGAATTTCAATGGTATTGACCGGTGGATTTGGGAATTATGCAACTCCCGGAACAGAAGCAGGTAATTGCTTTGGGGAGCGGTATCATTGATCATCTGGAAACCCGACCAGCTCTGGTTATCCGGTATATCGCCAATGGGGAAGGTGTAGCAGCTGAAGATGGCTTCGCGGTGGTTTTTATACCGGGAGATAAAGTTTTTAAGTTCGGTTTGTCCGGCGCTATCGAGATATTGGGCACTCTGGAAAAAGCAGGGGATGAACGGCACTCCCATGGCAAAGCAGTAAGAATGGCTATGCTGCGGTGCATCGCTTCGTTCGGGGTTGGTGCGTTTGGGATTCTGCAGCATTACCTGCAGCTTATTGGAGTTGAAATATCGGGCCATGAGCCAGTGCTGCCGGAGAACCTGGTAAGGCACCATGGTGAGATGGGCAGGCAGGCTTTCCTGGATATTCTGGAAATAGATGCTGCCGTACTCCTTGCAATAATACCAGCCGTAGCGGGGATCGTCATACTCAGGACAGAGGCTGAACTGGGTTTTCATCCAGGCATGCTTCATAGTTTCGCGGTATTTGGTAATCCGGTCCTCATAATCCGCCCGGCTGGCCAGCTGATCGAAATCCACTTTCCACGAAATGAATCCGAGTTCATCAATATTTTTCTGCAATTCCCCGGTGGTGGAATATTTGGCAGTCACCCATAATCCGAACCGCAGTCCGTACCGGTCAGCTTCCTTTTTCAGGTCGTTCCAACCATTCCGATATTTTGGCTCAAAGCTTTTTGCATCGGGACCGCCGCCGCTTTTTTGCCATCCGTCATCGATCTGCATCACCTCGATTCCCAGCTTGCTCAGTGCCGGAATCTCCTTCATCAGGAAGTCCTCTGCGGTGAACTGGGCGCCACCCGGATTGGCCGGTCCCCAGGTGTTGCTCAATATAAACAGATCCCTTTCCGGATACGCGGGATAGCGCGCCCGGTCATATTGCTTGAGGGCCAGTTGCATGCCATCGTTCCCACCCGACCACACGATGGTCCAGGTTGCCCAGCACTCGCGATACCGGTCACTCACGATCTC
>CAIXKO010000034.1 GCA_903919925.1 uncultured Bacteroidota bacterium
CAGCATACTAATCCGTAATATCAAATATCGATATCTGGCCATCGGAACGCTGTTTGTCGCCATCCTTTATCTGGTGGCAATCGATATGAAAAGCATGGATATCGGTTTCCGCGTGGTGGCATTCCTGATTGTGGCTGTTATCAGTTTGGCGGGATCGCTTTACTACACCAATCTGAAAAGGAAAGCGAAACTTAAATAAGGGTAAAGGGTGAATGGTAAAGGGTGAAGTAAGGGTAAATGGTGAATGGTAAAGTATGGGGGAAAGGTTAAGGGTTAAGGGTTAAGGGTTAAGGGCATAGCCGTTAACCTAAGGATTTAATTGGCTTTTTGAAGGAGAGTTTCCATCAATTTCATTGCTTCCACATGATGGCATTGGTGGGTGGAATGGAGGTCGGTGGACGCAAATATGCGTCCCTACGAAGCATTGCGGGGGGTGAATCCGGACACAAATAAGCCGCCAAACGATGGCATGGGTGGGCATGAATGTGACAGGGCAATGATTAGAAATCTTTATTCAACTCGCCGTTCGGACGCATATTTGCGTCCGGTTCAATCATTATGCGGGATCTGTAGGGACGCATAATTGCGTCCATATATTTGTATCCTTTCTCAATAAATTCAATGCTTCCGTAAGATGGCATCGGTGGGTGGGATGGAGGTCGGTAGACGCAAATATGCGTCCCTACGAAGCATCGCGGGGGGTGAATGCGGACGCAAATATGCGCCCCTACTTCATGTTTACTTGAAACTTATTGTTCTGAACCCGGAATTCTGAATTCGAATCTACCACTTAAAATCCTCCATCAAAAAGCCAATTAAATCCTTAGGTTGACGGCTATGGGGTAAGGGGCATTACTTGTGTTATCATCGTCGCAATCGATAGACCTTACCAACCCCAGGATTCATCCTGGGGCTTCTTAGTGACACGGGAAAAGATGCAGGCAGGGGACATCAGATAAAACGGTCAAGTTTTTACCTCGTGTGATAGTAAAAACAAAGTGAATTTTTACCTTTATCGATAAAAATGGCATTTTCGGATCAGGTTAGCTACATTTCATCCGCCTGCCATTCTTTAAAACATAACATCAATGGAATTCAAGGAAAGTAAATCGGGCGAATTTTGGGTGATCGCTTTAGTTGGATCACTCGATACACCCAAACACATGGAGCTCCAAAGGAAACTGCTCGGAATTATCGAAAGCGGCGAAAAGTATATTGTGGTTGATTGTTCCGGTCTCACCTACATCAGCAGTTCCGGACTAAGGATACTGCTCGTGGTTTTAAAAAAAATCGCCAATTCAGGAGGAACTCTTCGATTGGCGGGTTTGCGCGATAATATCCGCGAAATCCTGGTAATCGCCGGATTTACATCTATTTTCAGCATATTTACTTCAGTAGATGAAGCAGTTAAGAGCTAACCAATGAAAAAAACATTAATATTTCTGGGATCGGTAACCGTGGTGGCGATCCTTATCCTGATAAAAATATTTGTTTTTTCAGGTAAAAAAGAAAAATTGGTTACCCCAAATGCTAATCCGGCTATTCCGGTGGAATGTATCATAACCCGCGATACTGCGGTGAATTACTTTGTTGAGGCCGTTGGAACGC
This sequence comes from uncultured Bacteroidota bacterium, assembly GCA_903919925.1. GTDB lineage: Bacteria > Bacteroidota > Bacteroidia > Bacteroidales > UBA12481 > UBA12481. The sequence goes on from CAIXKO010000034.1 coordinate 1,609, forward strand.
TGAATGCCAGGGAACAAGTGGACATTGCCAGCGAAATCAACCGGAAGGTGGTTGCCGTATATATGAAAGAGGGCGCTTTTGTTAAGGCCGGGCAATTGCTTTTTAAACTCGATGATGCCGATATCACTTCCAGAATCAACAAGTTAAGCATTCAGGAAAAGCTCGCTGAAGCCAATGAATCGCGTGAAAAAGTGCTGCTATCAAAAGGTGGGATCAGCCAGGAACGCTTTGATGAAGTCGCTAATTTACGGCAAACCCTTCAGGCAGAAATCGAGGTGCTGAAAGTCGATCTAGCGAAAACGGAAATCCGTGCACCGTTTTCCGGAAAAACAGGGTTGAGAAATACAAGCATCGGGGCTTTAGTTTCACCCGGATTTGTTTTAACCAGCATACAGGATGTCAGTTGTATCCTGATCGATTTCTCGATCCCGGAGCGATATGCACGCAATCTGAGAGTTGGGTCGCCGGTTACTTTCCGGATCGATTATCTGCCTGATTTGCAATCTGCTGAAGTAATAGCGGTTGAACCTACCGTTGACCGGAAAACACGGACCTTGCTCATCAGGGCATCCATCCAAAATAAAGATGCCAACCTGGTTCCGGGTACCTCGGCAAAGGTTTCGTTAACCCTGGATGAGCAATCTGTGAGCCTCTTTGTTCCAACTACCGCAATGATACCCTCGATAAAAGGATACTCGGTATTCCGGATAAATGGAGGGAAAGCCTCAGCCACCACGGTGAAGGCAGGATTGAGAACCCCCGACTTTGTTCAGATTCTGGAAGGGCTCCATGCGGGCGATACCCTCGTCACCACCAACCTGCTCAGGATAAAAAACGGATCTCCGGTTATCATCAAAAAAATCAATTGAGATGAGCCTTTCTTCAACCAGCATCAGTAAACCCGTTCTCACCCTGGTTTTATCCATGCTCATCCTCATTTTTGGAGCAGTTGCATTCTTTTATCTGGGAGTAAGGGAATACCCCGAGATGGATCCCCCTATTGTTACGGTAACGACCAGCTATACCGGCGCCAATCCTGAAATTATTCAGGCTCAGATCACTGAGCCGCTGGAGGATGCCATTTTTGGAGTAGAAGGGATCCGTGTAATTTCATCCGTTTCTACCGATCAATCCAGTTTGGTGACCGTTGAATTCAATTTGGGAAAAGATATGGAATCCGCCGCAAATGATGTCCGCGACCGGGTTTCAAAGGCCATTAAGCTGCTTCCAAAAGATGTTGACCCTCCCATTGTCGAAAAATTAAGCGCCAATGCCAATGCCATCATCCTAATGATTGTAAAGAGCTACGAACACAATATCATGGAGGTAAATGACCTGGTTGATAATACCATTAAAACCAGGCTCCAAACCATTCCCGGGGTGGGCGATATGATCATTTTCGGCGCTAAAAAGTACTCTATGCGGCTTTGGTTGGATCCATATAAAATGGCCGCAAACGGAGTTACCTCTTCAGATGTGGAACAGGCGGTAAACCGGGAAAATATTGAACTTCCTTCCGGCCGGATCGAGGGCACTTACACTGAACTTACTATTCGCACAATCGGATTGCTGCAAACACCTGAACAATTCAACAAGATCATTATCAGGCAGGATCATGGAAACATCATCCGCCTGTCCGATGTAGGCAATGCTGAGCTTTACCCACTCAACGACCGGTCGTCCGTATTGCATAATGGATTTCCTGCTGTGGTAATCGGATTGGTTCCACAAACCGGTGCCAACAATATTGCCATTGCCGATGAATTTTATAAGCGGATGGACCAGCTTAAAAAGGAGATTCCAGCCGGCTACGAGGTCAGTATCGGTTATGATTTTACCAAATTTGAAAGGGGTGCAGTCAAGGAGGTGGAGCAAACCATGGTGCTAGCGCTCCTGCTGGTGGTACTGATCATATTTATTTTTCTGCGCGATTGGCGCTCAGCCATCATTCCTGTGGTGGCAATTCCCGTTTCCATTATCGGGGCATTTGTTATCATGGCCCTGATGGGGCTCACTATCAATGTACTAACCCTTTTGGCAATGGTCCTGGCTATCGGGCTGGTTTGCGATGATGCCATTGTGGTACTGGAAAATATTTACACCAAAATCGATACCGGGATGCACCCCACCGATGCGGCACAAAAAGGGATGAAAGAAATTTTCTTTGCTGTGGTATCAACCACGATAACTTTGGCCGCTGTTTTCCTTCCGGTGATGTTTTTGCAAGGCCTGGTTGGCCGGCTTTTCAAGGAATTCGCCATCGTGGTAGCCGGATCGGTTCTCCTTTCTGCTTTTGTTGCCCTTACCCTTTCGCCTATGATGTGCGCCCGGATTCTGAAGGCCCAGCGCCACCTGAACATGAACTGGCTGGTCAACAAAACGGAATTGTTCTTTTTATCGCTAAACCGCGGTTACCGGTATTCACTAAAAGGGTTTATGCAACGTCGATGGTTGGTTTTTCCGGCATTTATTACCCTGCTTCTTCTGACAATCATATTTTTTAAATCGCTTCATTCTGAACTGGCTCCTTTCGAGGACCGGTCAAATATCCGTATGCAG
>CAIXKO010000035.1 GCA_903919925.1 uncultured Bacteroidota bacterium
ACCTTGTCCAACGAAAAAAACAAGGTTGCACGCATTATGGATGGAATGCATCTGAGAGTTAAAGGGTTTATCGACATGAAGAAACTTTCACTGAGCCAAGTTCTTATGCGCTCAAAAAGCGGTATAACCCAGTATATTCGGATCAAACAAGATCAATTAGTGCATTATGAGCAGGTTTCGGTATTAAAGGATCCGGTTAACATATTAAAGATGGGATACTCGATCTCCCTGAAAAACGGCAAGCCACTGAAATCTGTTGCTCAGGTACAAAGTGGCGATCAGATCACCACAAAACTATCCGATGGACAAATTCATTCCATTACTGTATAAATCCGATACTTACCCTATATGAACTTACGTCCCCGAATGCTCTCCAAAATTGATGAATTCGAAAAAATCATTAATGAAGCCCAGGTTTGTTATCTGGGAATGTCGGAAAGTGATCACCCTTATGTTTTACCGATGAACTTTACTTATGATCAGGGTGTTTTTTACTTGCATGCGGCACCCGAGGGCCATAAACTGGATGTGTTAATTGCTAATCCAAACGTTTGCATCAATTTCAATACCGGAAATGAACTATTCCACCGTCACAAAGAGGTTGGCTGTTCATGGGGAATGAAGTTCAAAAGTGTCAATGTTTTTGGAAAGGCTTCTTTTATAAGCGATTATGCAGAGAAATATCGGATTATGCAATTGTTCATGATCAAATTTGCCGGCGAGTCGTATGAATTTTCCGAACCGTCCATCCGCAATGTCGCAATTATCAGAGTGGACATCGAAAAAATGACCGGAAAGGTTTACGGATATTAGAACGTGAAGAGGGTAAAGATCGTGAAGAACGTGAAGAACGTGAAAAACGTGAAGAACGTGAAGAACGTGAAGGACGGGCAGGGAGTAGTTTATTTGTGTTTTGTGTTTTGTCTTTTGTTATTTGTTTAAAAACTATGGATGAAAAGGAAGTGACCTACAAGATGGCGATCGAAGAGATTGAAGCCATTCTAAAAAAAATAGAAAAGCAGGATCTTGATGTTGACGACCTGGGGAATAAATTAAAACGGGTAAACGAGCTGGTTGGGATCTGCAAGAAGAAGCTACACACAGCCGCGAAAGAGGTAGAAAAGATATTGAATGAAATGGAGACCTGATGAGTTAATATTATTGTTAATGCGGTTGGTTGATTTCAGATTGTTGTATTCTATTTAGGAGACTTTTCTATCTTTACGCCCTGAAAAACACTAACTAACTAATAAACTGACTAATAAATTGGCATCTATGATGAAAGGAAAGAATTTGATCCGTGTTGCGCTGTTGAGCATTTTCTGTTTATTTTCGATTCAGATCATGCAAGCCCAGGATATTAACGAAGCAAAGGCTGCCTATAATGCAGCTATACAAAGTATGACCGCAGATCCCGCAGGTGCAATAAAATCGTTGGAATCCTGCATTTCGCTATGCGGAAAGATCGGAGCCCCGGCGGATTCTGTTAAAACCGCTGCACGCTCAAAATTCTCAGAGACTTATTATAACCTGGCCATAAACCAGGCCAAGGAAAAGAACCTCGACGGAGCAATTGTAAATTTTAAAGAAGCTTTAAAATACGGTCGCGAGACAAACAATTCAGAGGTTGTAAAAAGGGCAACTCCAGCCTTGGTTCGTATTTATGCGATGCAGGCAAACGGATATGTTACGCAGAAAGATGCCGTTAAGGCACAGGAATCTTTGAATCTGGCCCTCCAGCTTGATTCCACGAACGTTACAGTATGGCTGGTTCAAATGAAAATTTACCAGGACGCAGATAATGCAGATGGAGTAGAATCTGCCATTCAGAAATGCGTAACAATCAGTAAGAACCCTAATGAAACCAGACAGGCTCAGCAATCGGGTGTAAAGTTTTTTCTCACCAGAGGTTCCAAAGCGGTAAATACCAGTAAATTCGATGAAGGTGTTATCAATCTGGAAAAAGCTCTTACTTATGATGCCGGTAATAAAGATGTACTTGCTTACCTGGCAAAAGCTTATAATGGGCTTTCGCAATGGGACAAGGCAATTGAAACCGCCAATAAAGGAATCGCTTTAGAAGAGGACGTCCCGGAAAAAGAGGCTAAATTTTGGTTCGAAGTTGGTTTAGCATACAAAGGTAAAGGCGACAAAACCAATGCTTGTGATTCTTTTAAGAAGGCGATGGTTGGACAATACGTTGAAAATGCCAAATATGAAATCGATGTTGCGCTCAAATGCGGAAAGTAATACTGGCTTTTAATAAAATAAGCATCCGTGATCAAAAGTCACGGATGTTTTTTTTGTACATTACTCTTCTTAACAAAAATAAGTATAACAAAGTGAAAAAACTGATATTCATAATTATAGTGCTTTTTGCCGGCACCATAATTCTCGATGCCCAGATCGTAAAAATCGCCTGTGTCGGCAATTCTATAACTTATGGTGCCGGAATCACGAATCGTGAAAAGCAGTCGTATCCCGCTCAGCTGCAGGCTTGGATGGGTTCAAAATATGAAGTCCGGAATTTTGGAGTTTCGGGTGCAACCATGCTACGCAAAGGGGATAAACCTTACTGGAATGAGCCTGAATATCAAGAAGTTTTGGACTTTAAACCAGATATAATTATTTTAAAGCTTGGGACCAATGATTCTAAACCGCAGAACTGGCAATTTGCCACGGAGTTTTCCAAGGATTATTCGGATATGGTTTTAATTTTCAAAGCATTAAAATCAAAACCACGTGTCATTCTTGCATTTCCTGTTCCTGTTTTTGCTACAAAATGGGGCATTTCGGACTCTATCGTAAAAGACAAGATTATTCCGATAATCAAGGAAGTCTCCAAAGCTACGAAATGCCAATATATCGATTTGTACACCCCACTTCTTCCGTTCAAATATGCTTTTCCGGATGATATCCATCCAAACTCCATTGGCGCCTCTGTCATGGTTGAGGAGATCTATCGTGCGCTTTTTTACAAAGATAAGATGCACAGCTCCGGAAACCTCAACCTTTCGATTTTGCCGGTCCCCGGGGCTGAATGCCGCGGTGCCTCTGCTGGTTGGGGTGAAGGGAACGACTGGTTTTCTCAATTTGATGCCATCAACCAAATAGGAAAGGATCGCCCGGTTGATCTGGTTTTGCTCGGCAATTCAATCACTCAGGGCTGGGGCGGCCAGGGCCGTAAGGTGTGGACCGTGAATCCTGAATTATGGGATCTCCTTTTCAAACCACTCAATTCCGCTAACTTCGGTATCTCCGGTGATAGAACCCAAAATATCCTCTGGCGGATACAAAATGGAAACTTCGATAAGATTAAACCCAAAGTAGTTGTACTCGAAATCGGGGTCAATAACTTCGCTTATAATAGTGCCAAAGAGATCGCCGATGGAATTAAATCCATTGTCCGTGCATTGCAGAAAAAAGTTCCGGCTGCAAAAATATTATTGTACGGTCCTCTGCCAACCGGCAAAGACAAAACCGACCCTAACCGATTAAAGTACAAAGAAATACATCAATTGATCCAGGTATTAAATAATGGAAAGAGTGTTATTTATCAAAATCTGAATAAATTATTCATCAATTCCGATGGGACTCTGGTACCCGGACTTCTTGCAGGCGACGGTATTCACCTCACGGCTGAAGGATACCGTGCATGGGCCGATGTTTTGATCCCTGCCGCCAACAATATGTTAAAGAAATAGTAGTTTTTGCTTTAGATAATAGTTTGAATATGAAAACCCGAATTCCACTGCTTCTCTGCCTGGTACAATTAACATTATTTACCGTTGCCCAGGAGCCGGCAAAACCCGTAGTAAAGCCTGTTCAGTTTTTCGCCGGTATCCAGCCAGGTTTAACCATCGTGCCATTTGATGAATACCGGTCGGCTTTTGATATTAACGTCATCCCCATTACCATAGAATATGCGATGAACCGCCATTGGGCACTGCGCGTTCATGCGATTTGGGACATTGAGGTGCGGCCCGATAATTACCCGGTGGTGCTATCAACGGTAGGGGTTGAATTTGCCGCACATTATTATTTAGCCCTAAAAAACAGTGAAGAGGGTCACCGGGGCTTTTTTGTAGCGCCTGTTATAACTCCAGCCTACCATAAGTTAAATAACTTCTATTCGCTGGGAATCGGGGGGGAGGCAGGTTTTTCATTCCTTTTTGGAAACAAATGGAGCATCAGCTTAAGCGCACAAGCCGGAACCAAACTTCAAAAAGAATCCAGCAATCCATACATGCGAATAATCCCCTACTCTATTCCTGTTATTGCTATTGGTATCTGGCTATAACCTGATCCTGATGCCACCCATGAAATTAATGCCTGCCTGTGGGAAATACCCATCCATTTTGCCTCGCTGCCCTTGAGCATAAAAGCTGTAAACCCAGGCGTTTGTTTCATACTGGTGATTCAGCAAATTGTTAATCTGGAAAAACAACACCACCTCATTTACTTTTACTGGCTTTAATGTCCAGGAAAGTGAAATGTTATTAATCCAGTACGGGTCAAGGGAACGGCTCACATCCGATGTATTGTCGATAAATTGACGGCCAACGTAGCGGCTATCCAGCATAAAGCGCAAATCCTTTAATATCAGCCAGGTTAACCGACCCCCAGTGATCAGATTAGGGGAAAAGGCCAGATCTGTTGTCCCTAAACTGGTGGTTCTCTGTAAACCAGTGTCCCAATCGTCGATATACTCTTTGAAATCCCGGATCTTATTACGACTCAAGGTCATGTTAAGCTCAACCTGAATAGACTTTACGGGATTAACCTTTACTGATGATTCGAATCCGGCCCGGTAGCTGGATGCAACATTCACCATTATGGGAGCGCCAACATCATTGATCTGCCCGGTAAGGATCAATTGATCAACGTAATCCATCAAATAAATAGTAAAGTTTGCCGTTAACGCTCCTAATTTCAGCTGATAACCAAGCTCCAAATCGCGAAGAATCTCAGGTTTGATGATCTGGTTAGCTGGTGCATCGATAAAGTTACTTCGCGCAGGCTCACGGTGTGCGATCGAATAGCTAATGATAGACCTCTGGTTATCATCAATATCGAAGGTAAAGCCCATTTTGGGATTTAAAAAGTGATAAAGATGACGCTGAGTAATGTTGATCAGGTTGTCATCAATACCAGAAATCCTGTAGTTTATGAGACGATATTGAACATCAGCATACCAGGCAACTCTGGGGAACAGTTGGTAGTTGATTTTAATAAATTGATTGACGTCAGTTTTAACTCCCTGATTGAAATAATATTCATGATCAGGTCCGGCATTGGACGTATATTTAGCCCAGATAACTCTGCCGAAATGATCACCGGTATATTGATTGATGCCACCGCCAGCGGTCAGGTTGAAAACTTTTCGATGGAAATTCAGGCTATAAACGCCTCCGTAAAAATCGTTTCTTAGCCATTTTCTACGAACAAGATCACTTTGAGTTATTGTGTCAGCACTCATAATAACGGGGCTGATCAGGTAATCAGCCAATTTTTCACCTTCTCTGTACTGCTCATAATAACCGGCACCACCCGTATAGTGTAGTGCTGATGAAAAATCCAGATTTGCGCTAATCTGCCGTGACCAGTGAATCTGTGCATTATTCTGCTGATAATCATCCACTTCATCCTGGTAAGTATAAGGATTATAGGTTCTGTTTGTTTGAAGCATCTCTGAGGGAACCCCTCCCCAGGCCTGGTAAGTTCTCTCCTTTCCGGAGAAGAAAGTTGCTTTAAGGATATTTCTTTTAGAGAAGTATCCAGCTGAAACGTAATAAGATCCCATATCCGTGAATGCGCGATCAATAAATCCGTCAGAGTGTATTTTCGATAGGCGAACATCCATTGTAAAATGGTTACTGATCAGTCCGGTGGAAGCTTTAATATTCGTTTTCCAGGTATTGAAAGAACCAGCCGAGGCGTCAAACTCTGCTGAGGGCTTGCTATTGAGCGTTGAAGTCTGAAAATTTATGTTGGCTCCAAACGCAGCGGCACCTTGAGAGGAAGAGCCCACTCCCCGCTGTACCTGAATATTGTCGGTCGAGGAAGTAATATCAGGGATATCCACCCAATAAACTTCATGGGACTCACTATCATTGAACGGAACCCCGTTGATGGTTACATTAATTCGGGAAGCGTCCGTTCCACGGATCCGTAATGCCGAATACCCGATGCCGGTACCTGCGTCCGATGTTGCAACCACCGAGGGGGTATTTAAAAGGAGAAAAGGGATATCAAGGGTTTGGTTGCTTGCCATAATATCGTCCCGACTGAGATTAGTATGGGTTACCGGATCGGTTCGATTTGCCCGATTTCCCCTGATAATCACCTCCTCCCCAAGAATCGCCGAAGGTAACAGCTTGATTTGAAGTTTGGCAGAAGTGGTTATATCCAAGCGGTATTCCAATTTATGGTAACCAAGAAAGGAGAAGAAAAGCGTATATTTCCCGGGATGCAAACCTTTAAGAATGAAAGTTCCGTCTGCTTTTGTCATCACGCCAAAAAAAGTTTGGTCAACTACCACATTTGCCCCTGCCAGAGGCTGATCCTGTTCGTCAGTAACTGTCCCGGATATAGTCAGCTGCGCTGCAACTGACAGCGTAACGAAGCAGGATACTGCAAAAAGCACAATCCTTTTAACCATCGTATTTATTTATATAGCCAGGCCATAAGTCCCCGTGGCCACTCTCCCTTCGCCGGCATTACCCGGATCAGGTTCTAAGGGTATGATCTCAGCCCGTAATTTTAAGGCACCCCTAGAGGACGGCACAAATGTAAAAAAAGCCGACCGGAAAAAAAATCTCCGGCCGGCTAAACCCAAACCAAACAAACCAAAATCACAAACCTAATCTAAATCAACCAAATCGACTTTCAACACCTCAGAAAATGCCTGCTTAAATGAATCCTTTGGCATTGCGCCCTTGGCCATTGCAGGTTGTCCTTCTAAGGGAATAAATAATATCGAAGGGATGCTTTGTATGGCAAACATGCCAGCTAATTCCCTTTCTGCCTCAGTATCAACTTTGAAAATATCAACTTTTCCATTGTACTCAACTGCAAGATCCTCTAAAACCGGTGCAACCATTTTGCATGGGCCGCACCAATCGGCGTAAAAATCAATCACTGCAGGAAGAGTACCCTCGAACTTCCATTCCTTGTTTTTTTCGAAGTCGAAAACTTTCTGTTTAAATGTTTCCAACGTTAGATGCTCAAGTGCCATTTTTTTTCCTTCCCCTTTTTCTAATTAGTTAGACAATTTTACTAAAAAAATGTTTAATGCCGAAAGAAAAATCAGTCGGCAAATTTAAATATTTACATGATTGGATATATCAATATCTGTGCATTTCTCCATCGCACCTAAAAATTGGTAATTTTGTCAGCCATAAATAATGATATGTCAGTTTCCCCTGTTATTGAACTTAAGCATCCGGTTTTCAGAATTGTTTCCGAAGTTACCGGGTGCGAAGGCCTTGATTCATATGTAATTGGTGGGTATGTTCGAGATTTGCTTTTACATCGTCAATCGAAAGATATTGATATCATGACGGTTGGAGATGGAATTAACCTGGCAAACAAAGTTGCCCTCAGGCTTGGGACAAGCAAAGTACAGGTTTTCAAAACCTTTGGTACCGCCATGATCAGGTTTAAAGACCTGGATATTGAGTTTGTTGGCGCCCGGCGTGAATCTTACACACACGATTCCAGAAAACCCGAAGTGGAGGTGGGCACCCTTGAGGATGATCAAAAGCGCCGTGATTTCACGATTAATGCCATGGCAATCAGTTTGAACGAATCAAGTTTTGGTGTTTTGACGGATCCTTTTAACGGGTTGAAGGATTTGGAGGAAGGAATGATACGCACTCCACTCGATCCTGACATAACCTTTTCGGATGATCCTTTGAGAATGATGCGTGCCATACGTTTTGCCACACAGTTAAAGTTTCACATTGCGCCCGAAACCATTGATTCCATCACCCGTAACCGGCATCGAATAGAGATAGTATCGGCGGAACGTGTTGCTGATGAACTCAATAAAATTATTTTGTCCTCAAAACCATCCATAGGATTCCGGCTATTGGACGATATAGGTTTATTAGAGATTATTTTTCCTGAATTATATGCACTAAAAGGAGTTGAGGAACGCAAAGGCATTCGTCACAAGGACAATTTTCTACACACGCTCCGTGTGCTGGATAATGTTTCGCAAAATACGGACGACCTGTGGTTACGGTGGGCCACCGTTCTTCATGATATTGCCAAGCCGGTGACCAAGCGGTTTGATCCGGAATCCGGCTGGACCTTTCATGGGCACAACCATTTTGGGGCACGCATGGTTTCTGCGATCTTTAGGAGAATGAAACTGCCGATGAATGAAAAAATGAAGTTTGTGGAAAAAATGGTAAACCTCCACATGCGGCCTATTGTCCTATCGCAGGAGATTGTAACGGATTCGGCGGTGCGAAGGTTATTGTTTGAAGCCGGCGACGATATTGATGCTCTCATGACTTTATGCGAAGCTGACATTACTTCAGGTATCAAGGACAAAGTGGAGCGATATCTGAAAAATTTTCAGTTGGTCAGGCAAAAACTCATCGAAATAGAAGAAAAGGATCGCATGAGAAATTGGCAACCGCCAATCAGCGGGGAAGAAATTATGCAAACTTTTGGCATTCCTCCCAGCAGGCCGGTTGGAGATATTAAGAATACCATCAGGGATGCTATTTTGGATGGGATCATTCACAATGACCGCAATGAAGCCTGGAAATTGATGATTGATACCGGTATAAACTTGGGATTGAAAGCATTGCCTGGTTATGAAAACCCTTTACCAATAGATATTACAAAAAATGAAGACTGATTTCAAACCCGGCACCATGATCTACCCGGTTCCCGCGGTATTAGTAAGCTGCGGTGAAATGGAAAGCGAATACAACCTGATCACTATTGCATGGACCGGAACAATCTGCTCCACACCTCCCATGTGTTATATTTCAGTTAGGCCCGAACGACATTCCTACCAGATTATTAAGCGAACCGGCGAGTTCGTTATTAACCTCACTACCATAGAGATGACCAAAAAGGTAGATTGGTGCGGGGTAAGATCGGGACGGGAATTCAACAAATTTAAAGAGGTAAACCTGACTCCCGGTCCATCGAAATTGATCAAGGCCCCTATCGTTATGGAATCACCGGTAAATATTGAATGTAGGGTAACCGAAATCAAGGAACTGGGCTCACATCACATGTTCCTAGCCGAAGTCATTAATATCCAGGTTAATGAAAAGCTTATCAATGCAGAAAACGGAAAGCTTAACATTCTGGATTCAGGATTGGTAGCATACGTCCACGGCAATTATTGCGTGATGGGAAAACGTATCGGAACCTTTGGCTACAGCGTTTCCCGCAAGTAGAAGACCTGTTGTAACAGGATTGGGCCAATCTTCTATTTCCGGTAATGAATATCCAGGAAAACCGGGAGATGATCGGAGTAACCACCCTGATAAAAAGTCCCCAGATAGGTGCGCAGAGGCTGGCTGCCCAAATTTGATTTATCAGGCTCCAGCAGGTATTTTGCCTGAAAAACATGTAGATCCGCCGGCCGTGCATATAATAAACGTGCAGTGTCGAGCATGGAGCCCGAAATCACAACATGATCAAGCAAATTCCATGTTCCTTTGTATTTATATGTCCCACCGGGTGATGAATTTTTCAATCCCTGAGTAAGATCATACAGTTTTCCCTCCACCGGTTTGTCATAAGTCAGCAATGCTTTGAGGCCTGATATAACGCTAAGGTCCATCGGTTCATCATTAAAATCGCCCGTTATCAGAATTTGAGCCCCAGGGCTTTTCATCCAAATAGAATCCACTTTTGACTTAACTGTTTGAGCAACAAAAAGGCGCAAGGGCCGGGTTTGAATCTCACCGGAAGAACGTGATGGCCAATGATTCACAAACACATGAACCGTATCCTTACCTCCCAGGATTCCACTTGCATAGAGAATTTCACGGGTCCGAAGGGCGGTATCGTCTGGAAATCGAATTGGGAAAAATTGAAATCCAATCAATTGAAAATATCTGGTCCGATAAAGCAAGGCAACATCTATGCCCCGGGTATCTGGTGATTCCCGGTGAATAATTTTGTAATCCAACCCTTTTAATAGCGTTTTATTAATCAGATCATCAACGGTTTTACGATTTTCCACCTCACATAATCCAACTAAAACCGGTAATGTATCGTTACCCAGGTCCTTGATTACTTGCGCAATATGGTTAAGCTTTTCCTGATACCGGGCTTCTGTCCATTTCCTGGTGCTACCCGGAAGGAACTCTTCGTCATTGATTTTCGGGTCATCTATGGCATCAAAAAGGTTTTCTGTATTGTAAAACATGACACGGAAATGCGGATTTTTATCCACCATGCCTGATGGTTTATCCTTCTCACAGGAAGCTGCCATTAAAAGGGAAGCTAACACAATAATACAGAGGTATTTCATTTTGATTTTTTTGGTCATACTTTTAAGACGAATAACTATCCGTCTGAAAAGAGACCGATAATAATCCGTGTAAACGATTATTTTTCCTGTCGTTCGTAGGCCCCTATATCGGGACCGGCATCCGATAACCGGTTAAGTCCCTTTAAATCGAGGGGAAAGAACTTTGAAAATGCCGGATTTCCCCGGTCCTTAGCAGGTGATAATGTATCCAGCCGGTAATCGCGAACCGTATAAGTTAGGGAATCAAAGCGTGGATTGAAGTTTTTAACCACATTAATCCATTTCGAAGCATCACTGGTATTCATGGTATCGACAGTTACCAGGCAATGATCGAAAGTATAGTTGAACTGACCCGGTGCTGGTTTTTTATTGATAAGATTAGCAAACCCGATTTCCATTGGTCGGCTGCCAGAGATTATACAGTTGGCAAACAATGCATTATAAAGGTGATAAACATAGGCTACACCATCAACCGCAAACCAGTTATTCAACATTAGGGCAGGCTCTGAACGATTTCCAAAACCATAACTGGTATTATTGGAAAGGGTGCAATGATAGAATTCGTATGAACCGCCCAGGGTTAGTGCCACGCACCACGATCCGCAATTGGCAATCAGGCAGTTGCTGGCCAAAATAGTTGAACTTTGGGCATAGATACCTGCCACCGACATATTTTCAATTCTGGAATTAGAAATGGTCAGTGTGGGTTTTGATGGATTTGCCAGAGTATCAACCTGGATACCTTTTATCGCGTTTTTAATTATTGCGTAATTGATCACGTTGTTCTTGCTGCCATTGAGAAAATGAATACCTCCGAGGATATAGGTGCCTCCATTATCAAGCTCAAGCCAGCTTCCCCACTGACCGGGATATTCATCATACTGGTGCTCCAGCCGATCGCCCAAAAAGCTGACAGGCTCTTCCAAAGTTCCTTTAACCAGAAGGGTTCCCAATACGAGCATGCTGGATCGCTTATGAAAATAAATGCGGGTTCCCGGTTCTATGGTAAGCGTTTGCAAACTGTCCACCATCATTGAATTATAAACCAGGTAGGGCTTGTCATTGGTCCATTTCCGTGTTTTAAGATGCTGGCCATTCACCAGGTTAACATCTTGCCCAAAGGCAATAAGATCGACATCCTGCAAGTTTCCGTTCGTTTGAAAAACGACAGAATCCTGAACAACCATGGGGTTATTCTGATTACTGGGATTTAGGGTGACTTCAACAAAGATGTAAATACTATCATTAGCCAGAACTTCGATTTTCTCCAGTTCATTCACCAATTTTCCATTGATATTGAGGCGGAACCGCGACCCTTGGCTTCCTGCAAGCTTGATACGATCAATTGTAATAGGTTGACTATGTTTATTATAGACCCTGAAATTCTTTGTAGTAGAGCCTATGGTTGTAAAAATGGTATCAAACAATACCGTATCGGTAGAAAACTCCAGTTTGGCATCGGGGTTAACGATTGGATCCTTTTGGCAGGAAAAAAACAGTACCGGCAGAAGTAATCCGGCAAAAATCAGGTATTTAAAATTCATGAAATAAAAATTCCGGGTTCGGTGATAGAACGAGTTTTATTCTGTTTTATGATCAGCAAATCAATTTTTAATACATCTTACTGAAAAACCGGTACCCTTATCTTCAACACTGCGTCCTATCTGTGATTTCTCCTTGCTCAAGCCCCTGGAAATTCCCTTACGACTGGCATCTTCCGTTGAGGTCCAGAATCCGGCCAGTATATTTATGCTGCCAAACTCCCCGAACGGTGTACGGTAACCTCCCGGACGGGCAGTAAAACCGGTGATATTGGTTGCGCCAGTGTTTGGATAGAACCAATACAATATTCCTTCGTCCTTAAGCATACCACCCTCGTTTGATCCACGGTAAAAAAGCTGCATGGCAGTGTAAGCCTCCATCCCGAGGAAAATTTCCAGGCTCCGCCATTCCAGATCTGAAGGAAGGTGCCAGCCTTCGGGGCAAGCAATTGCCGCTGTACTCCAATCATATAAACGGCCGTACATGGTAGCGTTGCCGTTACTGTTATTGTATGAATAGGTTCCGTTCATGAAATAGTTCAGGTTTTGGGCCATCCAAACCTGGCTTCCAATTTGAACCGACTTATATTCCTGCCCGTCCCTGGCATCAAAAAAGGATTCATCCGGTGTAAAGGAAACGGTCACCAGGTCGGAATTTTCGAGGCAAGCATTGGCCAGCGTCCATTTTAGGGTATATATCTGACCTGCAATGCCATTGAATTGGGTTCCGGGGTTATTTACATCAGCAAGTGATCCACCCAGTCCGGATTCAATGGTCCAGGTACCAGTAATCCCAATACCTGCGACATTTCCATGAAGAAATGCTGTTACTGTACCATTGGAAACCCTGATATCAGAACCTGCATCTGCATTTATTTCAACTTTATTAAATTGAATATTTACCTCATCATATTCCGTCTTGCAGGGTGTTGATACGGTCCATCGGAGTTGGTATGTATGACACAAAAGTCCGGAAAACTGCGATTTGGCATTGGTTTCATTAGAGAATGATCCACCTTCCCCATAAACCACCGACCATCTCCCGGTTCCATTCTCCGGGGTGTTGGCATTCAGCTGAGTATCAACTGATCCGTCAGTAAGTTTCTGGTCGGCTCCGGCACTTGCTTTGGAAGCCAGATTCTGAAACTCAACAGTTACCTGGTCGGAAGAGTTATTGCAGGCGGTGCTTATTGTCCATTGCAACAAGTATTTCTGGCAGGAAACTCCTACAAAGCGGCTCTGCGGACTGTGTACATCATCAAATGATCCACCGTTGCCCGATATGACCGACCATTCTCCTAATCCCTGAGTGGGAGTATTGGCAGACAAAAAAGCAACAGTTTCCGGGCCGGTGAAGGCAACATCGTATCCGGCATTGGCAATAGTTGCCGGATGTCCGAAGCGCACCTCAACTTCATCAAACTTTCCTCCGCACGCGGTTGAAACTGTCCAACGAAGGATATAATTCTCGCATAATTGGCCACTAAATGTAGTTTTCGGGTCATTCGCATTAACAAAGCTTCCGTTCTGGCCCGATGTAACAGTCCAGGTTCCAGAGCCCGCATCGGGACCAGCCGCGGCCAAAGTAGTGGTTCTTCTTCCATCAGTAAAGACCTGGTCGAGCCCGGCATTGGCACTAACCGTGATCTGCTCGAACCTGATTTCCACGTTATCTGACGATTTGTTGCACTGGGTAGCGACAGTCCAGGATAAGGTATAATTATTACAAGCCTGACCGGTAAAGGTGGAGTTTGGCAAACTCTCATTACTGAAGTATCCCGATCCGCCGTTAACAATTTGCCATCTTCCGGTACCGCTGGTTGGTGGTGATGCATTGAGATTTACCGTTACCCGGCCATCGTTGTAAGACTGATCGGGCCCTGCATTGGCAATACTTGCAATATGGTCGAAAGTAATGACCACATCGTCGGAATTAGAGGAACATGGTGTTTCCAGCGTCCACCTGAGCGTATATTTTTGGCACAGCTGTCCGGTAAAAACTGTTTTACCATCATTGGAATTGGCAAATTGCCCGTTTGAACCTTCCATCACCGTCCAGGTTCCGGTACCCGATGCTGGTTTATTGGCGGCTAAAAGAGCCGTTTGGCGACCGTCAGTGAACGACTGATCCGGACCCGCATCAGGAATCACCAATAATTGGTCGAACTTTATTTCAACAACATCCGAAGAATCAGCGCATTGCGTTGATACTTTCCAGGTGAGATTGTATGTGGTGCAGGGTAACCCTGTAAAAGTAGCATTTGGTGAAGCTGGATTATCAAATGAGCCCATGCTGCCCGGAGGTACCGTCCAAACCCCTTGTCCGTTTTCCGGGGGAGTTGCCTGTAAAGTTGTTGAAGTCCTGCCATCAGAAATCACCTGATCGGCACCTGCACGGGCCGGACTAGGTTGATAGGAAAATCCGATTACTACTTCATCTGTAAGTTGATTTGTTCCAACGGTAACGGTCCAGCGAAGCACGTACGTTTCGCATGAAAGGCCGGTAAGCGTGGCTATCGGACTGTGCATATCTGTTATCAGTCCACTTTTTCCAGAAACTATTGTCCAATTGCCCTGACATCCGGCTGGGAGCTTAGCATCCAAAACGCAATTTGTTCTGGAATCTCTGAAGGTGGTATCTTTACCGGCAAGCGAAGTCAGATTTCCCAGAAGCCTTACCGAGGCTTTTGTAATATAAGGTTCCTCTTTGTTGTCCACAGCCATGATCTTTACATCGTAAGTGCCGTCAGACAATCCATTGGTGGACCAGGAAAACTCATAAGGTGGAGTATCATCAGTATAGTCCGGCTTATTGGGAGCAGTAAATACCACATGGGCAACAGAGCCGTCCACATCGTAAGCATTTACCTGAAATTCAACTACCTGTCCAGCAATAAAAAGTGAACTATCGGCTGGATATTTTCGATCAACATAGGGTGGCTTATTCGGAAGAATGAACTCGCATCCATTAATCAAGACCAGGAATACAGGGATTAACATCAGTTTGATGCACCCGGTTGACAGTCGCGATTTTATGGTTCTCATAGATACAACTTGGGATTATAGTATAAAATTAACGCATATTGCCCGAAAAAATGGTGCATCGGATGAATTTTCTAATTTTGTTAACAACTACAAGCATTCCGAAAAATGAAAAACTTCTTTATCATGGCCGTATTGTTGGTTTCTACTGCAAATTTATCTTGTAAGAGGGCAGAAACTGTCGATTTCATTGTTAAAAACTCAGTTACGTATACCGTTGATAACAATTTCAAGGTCTCGACAAGTTTTGCAGTCAAAGATGGAAAATTTCTGGCAGTTGGAACTAATGATGAAATCGAAAAATCATATCGTGCTGATCATGTTTATGATTTAGGAGGAAAATCGGTATATCCGGGGTTTTATGATGCTCATTGTCACTTTGCCGGATATGCAGGAAATTTAAGGAAAGCGGATCTGGCAGGAACAACCAGTTTTGCTGAAATTTGTGACCGGTTGATTGAAAACCAAAAAGTTAATCCCTCCGCCTGGGTTCAGGGGCGTGGTTGGGATCAAAACGATTGGCCAGTCAGCAAGTTTCCCGACCGGAAGGAGCTCGACAAAATATTCCCGGAAAAACCTGTTTATCTGACCCGGATCGATGGCCATGCTGCGGTGGTGAATTCGGCCGCTTTGAAACTGGCTGAAATAGATGATAATACGAAGATAAAAGGAGGCGAGATCATTAAAGAGAACGGTAGAATTACCGGAGTGTTGGTGGATAATGCCATGGAGTTGGTTTCGAGGCTGATTCCGGAAATGAATGAAAAAGAGGAGGCCCTGGCATTGCTGCAAGCTCAAAAAAACTGTTTTTCCGTTGGGCTTACAACGGTAGCTGACGCTGGGTTAGGCACAGGTACGGTTAAGCTTATGGACAGTTTGCAGAAAGCGCAACTACTGAAAATGAGAGTATTTGCGATGTTATCGGCCACAGAAGAAAACTTTAAAGAATTTGTATCTAAAGGGATTTATAAAACCGATCACCTGAATGTCCGTTCAGTCAAATTGTTTGCCGACGGGGCTTTGGGTTCGCGTGGAGCATTAATGCTGAAACCTTATACCGATGCGCCGGAAAAATCGGGGTTACAGGTAAATGATAACGAATATCTGAAGGACATCTGCCAGAAATGTTATGATGCCGGGTATCAAGTTGAAACCCATTGCATTGGTGATAGTGCCAATCGTTTGATGCTGACTATTTACAAAGATATCCTCCAAACAAAAAATGATCGCCGGTGGAGAATTGAACATAGTCAGATCATTCATCCGGATGATTTCAGGATTTTTGGTGATTACAATATCATTCCGTCGGTACAAACTTCACATGCCACCTCTGATATGTATTGGGCCGTGGATAGGGTTGGTCCGGAGCGGATAAAGGGAGGTTATGCGT
Organism: uncultured Bacteroidota bacterium; assembly: GCA_903919925.1. Lineage (GTDB taxonomy): Bacteria > Bacteroidota > Bacteroidia > Bacteroidales > UBA12481 > UBA12481. The sequence continues at coordinate 16,487 of CAIXKO010000035.1, forward strand.
ACAAGCAGCTGTTGGAACAAAATGGATGGATTCCGAATGGTTCCGATTTCCCTGTTGAACAGATTAATCCGTTGTTTGGCTTTTTTGCCGGGTTTGCACGGATGGATCAATCCGGGTTTCCGGCTGGTGGATGGATGATGGAAAACGCATTATCGCGTCAGGATTGTCTGAAAGCAATGACCATATGGGCTGCAAAATCCTGTTTTGAAGAGCTGGAACGGGGAAGCATTGAGGCTGGCAAGATGGCCGACTTTGTGGTTTTAGATGAGGACATCATGAAAATTGAGCCTCTTAGAGTGCCGAAAACCAAAGTATTGGAAACATGGATTGGCGGGGAAAAAGTATTCCCGGCTATTGAACGATGAAGAAAACATGAAAATAATTTTGCTGCTGACAGGGGGTGCAATCGGAACTCTTGCCCGCTATGCACTATCCGGATTTACTCATAAAATCTATATCGGAACTTTTCCTATGGGTACCCTGGTGGTTAATATGGTTGGCTCCCTGGTAATCGGGTTTCTTTGGGGGATATCGGAAAGTCGAAACATTTCGCCAAATTACCGGTCGTTTGCATTTATCGGCCTGCTTGGAGGATTTACCACATTTTCATCCTACGCTTTGGAGACTATGAATCTCCTGCGTGACAACGAAATCCGGCAGGCACTCACCAATATGCTTGTCACCAATATTTTGGGACTGATGTTGGTATTTCTGGGGTTCTTACTGGCAAAAGGATTGCTTAACCTAACAAAACAACTATGAAACTACCTGAACAAGGGAAATTGCTAAGGATATTCATCGGAGAAGGAGATACTTACAAAGGTAGGCCTCTATATGAAACTATTGTATTGAAAGCCAGGGAAATGAATCTTGCCGGAGCAACGGTATTAAAAGGAGTAATGGGATATGGGGCCAACAGCAGACTGCACACCTCCAAAGTTCTCCGTTTATCGGAAGATATGCCCCTTATCATCGAGATTGTGGACACAGAAGAAAATCTGGAATTGATCATGCCCTTTCTGGAGGAAACTGTAAAAGAGGGCCTTATAACGATTGAGGCGGCAAAAGTGATCATTTACCGGCACAAGAAAATCGATAAGCTATGAGAAAAATTAAATTTTTCGCAGGGCTATTCCTGCTAATTCTGATGGGATTCTCGTATACAGTGGATCCTCCTTTGTTTAAAGTTTCAATTCTTGATGAACTTGCTCCTATCTATCCTGATTCAAAGATTGAAAAAGCGGTAACCTCTTATTCAATAGATGCTTGCCGTGGAAGTATTGCTGCAGTTGATATCCTGATGACTGATTTGGTTCCATTGGAGCCTGTTCGTTTTGCCCTGACCGGAAAAAAGCTCATTGATAAATTTTACGCCAACTGGTATTATCTGATCGATGTTCCGGTTGCTGAAAACACAGGGCTCGACAGCCGGACCGAGAAATTCACCGGACAAACAAATCCTTATGTGATCAGGAAAGCGCCTTTCAGAATTTACGAGGCGCTGGAACCTGTTCAAACTGGTTATATTCCAACAACATCCACACAGGCTTTACGCATGGAGATACCGATTGGAAAAGATTTTCCAGTTGGAATGAACGTGTTTAGTATCCACATTAGTTCAAAGGGGCAGGTGCAAAAGCTCCAGTTAACTGTTAATGTGTATGATGTTGAAATCCCACCGGTGAACCAATCGCATCTGGATTATGTTAACTGGCTCAATATCGGGAATATATGCAGCGATCATCAGGTTGAGATGTGGTCGGAACCGTTCTGGGGTATGTTACGGAAATATGCGCAGATGATGGCAAGAGGCCGGCAAAACACCTTCTGGTTTATCTGGTCCGACTTTTTCAAATTCAATCCTGATGGTTCAGTATTAGAGTTTTACGAACAACGACTTGACCGATATGTCAGCACTTTTCTATCCGAAGGTTTAACCACTATTCAGGGGGCTCCATTTGCCCGGCGTCGCAACTGGGAATCGGATGCATTTTTGGTTGCCGTACCTACTTCAGGCAACCGGGAAATCGCAGCTGTATCTGAAGAAGGGCAAAAGATTATCAGGTCGATGGCCGCGCCGATTATAGCCATGATGAAAAAAAACGGTTGGGAATCGCAGTGGTATCAAGGGGTTTTTGATGAGCCAACCGATGAATATGTTGAACGATACAAGACTACAGTGGCCTTTTTAAAATCCATGAAACCTGATTTGAGGATATTAGAAGCAACCATGACAGTAAGTCTCACCGGTGTGGTGGATTGCTGGTGCCCGCAGGTTCAGGAATATCAGAAGAACGCTTCCTTTTTTGATTCAAGGAAAGCCGCTGGAGATGCCGTTTGGGTATATACTTGCCTGATTCCGGGCGGTCCGTGGATCAACCGTTTAGTTGACCAGGAACGCCTGCGCCAGGTTTATGTGGGCTGGGCGTGTTCAAAATACGACCTTCAGGGTTTTCTCCATTGGGGCTTTAACATGCATAGCGGCAAACCTTTTGAAGAACTGGTGAGGTTACACGGCGGCCCAACTAATTATTTGCCGGCAGGGGACTCTCATATTGTTTATCCGGGCAAAAAAGGGCCGCTATCCAGTCAACGATTTGAGGCTCATCGAATTGGCATGGAAGATTTTGAATTACTCTACCTTTTGAAAAAACGAAATCCGGAGTTAGCATCCAAATTAATCGGTAAACTTTTTCAGGCTTTTGACCAGTACGATAAAAGCATACCAGATTACCGGAAAGTAAAACAGGAATTATTAATCGCACTTACCGAACCAACTGTTTGATTATGAATACACAACCTTTTACACCTGACTACCGCAACATTCTCGGGGTACTAAATAACCAGAGGCCGGCACGTTTGCCTCTTTACGAACATGCCATTGATCCGCCGTTTATCCAGAAGGTAATTGGACGGGATTTTGCCAGACAGGGAAACACTGCAAAAGATTTTCAGGAATACTACCAAACTGTCAGTCGGTTTTGGCAGGATATGACGTATGATTCATTTGCCTATGAAGCAGCAATTTGCGACCTTCTCCCGGGTCATGGCGCGATAAATGGCGGCATGTTGGGCCCCATACAAAACCGTGCTGATTTTGAAAGGTATCCGTTCGATGATTTCCCCAAGCTTTTCTGGGAAACATACACACCCCATCTTGAGGCTATACGAGCCATTTTGCCGCCCGGAATGAAAGTTTGGGGAGGCTGTGGATATGGAATTTTTGAAACCAGCGAAGATTTGGTCGGTTTTGAAAATCTAGCCGTTATGCAATATCTCGATCCTGAATTATTTGCCGATCTGTACAAAAAGATTGGAGACCTCTTTGCTATACTTTGGACCGAAATGGTTAAGCGCTATAGCGATATATTTGTTTTTTTCAGGATGGGCGACGATATCGGGTTTAAAACATCAACGTTTTTTGAACCCGATGTGATCAGGCAACATCTTATCCCTCAATATAAAAAGGTAATTGATATTGTTCATTCCGCCGACAAAAGATTCCTGCTGCACAGCTGCGGGAACATTTTTACGGTTATGGACGATTTGATAGCCACAGGAATCGATGCCAAGCACTCCAATGAAGACCAGATTGCTGTTTTCGATGAATGGATTAGTCGTTACTCCAACCGGATCGGGCTTTTGGGAGGTATCGATGTTAATGACATCTGTTTGAATTCATATGACGATATTTTTGCCATGGTGGTAGATAAAGGAACACGGTATCGCAGCACTGGCCGCGGGTTTGGTTTGGGATCCGGAAATTCGATTGCCGGTTATATTCCGGTTGATGGATTCATGGCGATGGTTGAAGGCGCCAAGAAAATCCGTTCCGATGAGTAGCGGAAACATGTGACTGTAGTCCGTATTTAATATAGAAAAAATCAAAAAATGAAAATCACATTATTTACAGCTCTTATATTCTGCATAGTATTCCTTAACGGTGGAGCTCAGGACAACAAAACCCTGGAAAAAACGGCAGCCTATAATGTGGTTTGGGAATCTCCCGGCGTGAATTCACTGGGATCAATGCCGCTGGGAAATGGCGACATTGGGATGAATGTTTGGGTAGAGGGAAACGGAGATTTGTTTTTTTATTTGTCGAAAACGGATGCGTGGAGTGAAAACGGACAGTTGTTAAAGCTCGGGAAAGTGAGGATTAACCTGGATCCCAGCCCATTTACAACCGGCAAACCCTTTCGTCAGGAGTTAAAGCTGACCGATGGAGAAATTAGCATCATTGCTGGAAAAGCGGGCGAAGAGGTGAATATCCAAATCAGGATTGATGCCAATCATCCGGTTGGGGAAATCGATATCGCATCAAAAAAACCTGTTCAGGTTATGGTTGAGTTGCAACCGTGGAGAACCGAAAGGAGGGCGATGACCAATAAGGAGGAGCTGGTCAGCGTATACGGACTGGAGGCCACTGACCAAAAGCCAGTATTCCAGGAAGCTGATCAGATTCTGCCGGCAGCAGGCAACCGGATTACCTGGTACCACCGCAATAACCGGTCAGTATGGAAAGAAAATCTCATTTTACAAGCACTTGGCGGATATGCAGCAAAGTCAAGTGACCCTTTGTTTTACCGCACCTCAGGAGCGACCATTGAGGGTACCGTGCTGGTATCAAAATCGGCCACGGTGTTAGCCTCACCAGGTAAAGTAAATGCATGCACCCTATCGGTTTATCCAAATACTTCACAATCGATTACAGAACAAGACTGGATTAATCAATTAAACTATGGGATTCAGCAAATCAAATCGGTTACGGCGGAGCAGCGTTTAGCCGCTCATCGGGCATGGTGGAAGAATTTTTGGAATCGGAGCTACATTTTTGTCACGTCACCAGATCCAAAGATCAGCGCTCAAGCCACCACAATTACCCGTGGGTATGTATTGCAGCGGTTCATAAATGCATGCGGCGGGCGGGGCAAGTCACCGATAAAATTCAATGGATCTATCTTTACTACAGATACTTATGCCCGAAAAGAATCGAAAGGGTTTGATGCTGATTTTCGCCGTTGGGGCGGTCCCTTCTGGTTTCAGAACACTCGTCTGCCCTATTGGACGATGCTGGAATCCGGTGATTTTGAAATGATGAAGCCCCTGTTCGATATGTATATGAAGGCATTGCCAATCAGGCAATTTGCCACCAAAAAGTATTATAAACATACGGGCGCTTTCTTCCCCGAAACCATGAATTTCTGGGGCACCTGGACCAATGTCAATTACGGATCAAACCGAGAAGGAATGCCCGATGGGCTTACTGAGAACACTTACATCCGGTATTACTGGACTTGCGGGTTGGAGCTATCTCTGATGATGATGGACTATTATGATTTTACACGGAAAGAGTCCTTTGCAAAAGATACGCTGGTGCCATTTGTCAGTGAGATACTTGAATTCTTTGATAAGCACTGGCACCGGGATATTGAAGGGAAGATATTATTTACTCCGGCTCAGGCACTGGAAACCTACCAGACTGCGGTAAATCCCACACCCGATATTGCAGGTTTGAAGTTTGTTATTCCAAAGTTGCTAGGGTATAAAGAACTTCTGATCAGTGCCGAAAAGCGGAAGCAGTGGGAAAATCTGCTCTTATCGGTTCCGGAGATTCCAACCAGGATGATTAATGGAGATAAAGTTATCGCACCTGCTGCCTATTCGGCACAGGAGGCTAATATCGAGAATGCCGGTTTATACGCAGTATTTCCCTTTCGTCTGTATGGAGTTGGCAAGCCTGGTATTGACATGGGCATCAGCACGTTTGCAACCCGCAAGTTCAGGTCCAACATTGGCTGGCATCACAGTTCGATACAGGCAGCTTATTTAGGTTTGGCCAACGAAGCCTCCACGCTTTTGCTCGACAAATTTTTAAGTAGCGACAGTGAGTGCCGCTTTCCGGCATTTTGGGGTCCCAATTACGATTGGAGTCCCGACCAGGATCACGGAACCGTGGCGATGATTGCTCTCCAGCGAATGCTTTTGCAATATGAAGGAGATGCAATCACCACCTTTCCAGCGTGGCCCGTGGAGTGGGATGTTGAGTTCAAGCTTTGCGCTCCCGGAAACCGGATAATTGAAGGAAGCTCCGTGAATGGGCAAAAGGTGATCAGGTAATTTACCTGGCGGGTCTCTTCACCCGTACCGGATCAGCAGGCTGTGGTTTCAACTTAACCTCTTGTGCCTTTAGTAGTTCCATAGCAACCTGTACCGCTTTTTCGAGTTGGGGATCATGGCCCGCAGCTATCAGCGCTGGGGCTTCCTCAACCTCATAATCCGGAGCAACCCCTTTATTCTCTACGTCCCATTCGCCGTCCATATTAAAGAAACCTCCCCTCGGCGCGGTAATCGAGCCATTATCAATCAGATTCGGAACATCCCAAATACCCACTAATCCTCCCCAAGTACGCGTTCCAACCAATGGTCCTAGTTTCATAGCCCGGAAGGAATAAGGGAGGTAGTCCCCACCCGATCCAGCCATCTCATTAATTATCATAATCTTAGGACCCCATATTCCGGCATCCGGAGCCGTAAACGGCTGCTTGTCACCAACCGGATTATTGAAGTATCCAACCTGCTGCCTGGAAAGGAATTCAGTAAAATAATCAGCAATCGATCCTCCCTGATTGTAACGTTCATCAATAATGATCCCTTTTTTATCTTTCTGAGCGATAACATACCGGTTGAAATTGCTGTACCCCTGATTGGAAGTATTTGGAAGCCAAACGTATGCCAGTTTACCACCTGAAAGTTCATTTACTTTCCGCCGATTGCTTTCCACCCAGTCATACTGACGGAGCCCACCCTCACTGGAAACAGGTATCACCACAACATCTTTGGCTCCCGTGAGATCAGCAACGGAATTAACCGTGATCATAGTTTGTTTTCCGGCGGTTTGATCAAAAAGTGAATAGATGTTCACATTCGCTGTTAAAGGCTTGCCATTTACAGCCAGCAAATAATCTCCGGCTTTAACATTCAGCCCGGGTCCGCGGAGTGGTGCTTTTGCATCAGGGTTCCAGCTCTCGCCATTGTAAATCTTTTTAAACCGGTAGAAGCCATTAACTATTTCATAATCTGCCCCCAGCATACCAACAGGAACCCTTTGAGTTGCCGGAAAATCACCTCCACCAACAAATGAATGCCCTATGGAAGTTTCGCCACCCAGAATATCGAGCAGATAGTTAAAATCCTCCCGATGTCCTACACTTTCAACCCACGGAGAATAAGTTTTCCAAAGCCAGTCCATATCGGCACCATGAACATTTCTCACATAAAAATAATCACGCTGAAAGCGCCAGGCTTCACGAAACATCTGACGGTATTCGGCAACCGGATCAATATTCATTTGTAAATCTGCAATATTCAGCGCTTTTGCATCTGGTTTTAGTTCAGCACCTGCATCAACTATAAAACATTGCCCGCCAAGATTTGCATACAAAGCTTTTTTACCATTGGCTGATGGATAAAAATAGGAGATCCCGGAAGCCAATTTGGTAGATTTCCGATCTTTAATCGAATATTTGGAAATGGTAACCCCCGGTTCAGTCACCGAACCCTCACTGAAATATACAACCCCCTCCTCGCCTGCATCCAGGCTCTGATACAATTTTGCCGGAATATCCAGCGCAATGATCCGATCAATCAAACCATCAAAATCAATCCTCACATCCTTCACCCCTTCCCCACTCTTCTCACTCTTCTCACTCTTCCCGTTCTTCACGTTCTTCACGTTCTTTACGTTCTTTACGTTCTTCTCGTTCTTTACGTTCTTCTCGTTCTTCTCGCTCTTCTCGCTCTTCAAAGTATCCCCAGCTTTCTCCTCATCACTCTCCGGTGCCAGTGGATTCAGATCCTCTTTCGACAAAACCGCAGCATACACTGAATAGGATTGAGGCCTCTCATAAGATGACATATCGAGCCAACCGACATTAAGACCATAATTCACGCTGGCCAAAAAATAGATATACTTTCCGCTGGTATCAAAAACCGGTGAATAGCTATAGGACAGACCATCGGTGATCATAAAAGATTTTTTCTGTTCCATTGACCAAACAAAAACCGCCGCAAATTCATTTGGCAGCCGTTTGGAATAAGTGATCCATTTACTATCAGGCGACCATGACGGGAAAATGATCCGTTGAGGATGAGCAAATCCCTCATTATCTACCACCTGTACCTTTTCCGTTGCGATATCCATCACGTATAATGTGCGGCCTGCATCGGCAAAGCTCAGGTATTTTGAATCGGGCGACCATTTTGGGGTATAATAAAAAGATGGATGATCGAGGCTGATTTTTTTGCTCACTTTACCATATTGATCCGCGAGGATCAACTGATATTCACCTGATTCATCGGAGAACCAGGCAATAGTTTTTCCATCGGGCGACCAGGAAGGTTCGCGGTCTGCCGCACCCTGTGAATTACTCAGGTTCCGCACGTCGCCTTTTTCGGCCGGGGCACTAAAAATATCGCCGCGGGCTGCAAATAATGCCCGAGAGCCGGTGGGTGAAATGCCAACCGCACTGATGTAATCCTTAACCTTGACCCAATGTGGGCGCATCCATGGAAAATCGCCTTTAATTGAAATATGAAGTTGTACCGGCGCTCCTCCTTTGGAATCGAGCGTGAACAAATAACCATCATTTTCGAAAATAAGCCTTCCACTTCCACCGTTCAGATTTTTACAATCGAATTCCTTATAAAAAGTTTCCTGCTTTACCACTCGGGTGTTTGTGTCATATGACCATACATTCATGGCAAAATCGCGGTCCGACAGAAAAAAGACTTTGTTACCAAGCCACACCGGATCTTTGTCATTGCTATTATCGAATGGAACCTTCTCAACATCAAGCGTATTCAAATCCACCAACCTGATCGGATTATTCTGCCCGCCCCTGTAATTCCTGAATTCATTTTCCCATGGTAAAATCATCTGGTTGGCGAATCGCTTTCCATCGGGAGAGAACTGGCCATGAATACCGCGCGGTATTACAAATTTCTCTGGAAATCCACCTGTCGCATCAACGGTCCAGAACTGATCGGGCATAGCATACGGAGCATTCGTCCGCCCTGAAGTAAATAGGACTTTTTTGCCGTCAGGTGTCCAACCTACCACTCCATCGTAACCGGGATGCCAGGTAAGTCGTATTGGAGCTCCACCTTCCAGTGGAATGGTGTACACATCGGAATTTCCATCATAATCTGCGGTAAAAGCAATTGTTTTGCCATCGGGTGAAAATTCAGGATCCGATTCCACGCCAGGGAACGTGGTCAATCGGGAAGCATTTGACCCATCGGTGTTTGCGATCCAGATATCTGAAGCATAAACAAAAGCAATATGATCGCTGCTCATGGCAGGATTTCGAAGCAGGCGTGTTTCCTGTGATAAAACGAGCTGACTGATTAACGATAGAAGGATGACTGACAGTGTTTTCATAAGCTGGGGTAGTAATGTGGAAAAAAAATAAACAATATGAATCGGAAAAAGTTTAGCGATTCCCGGACTGGAAATTTTGACGGCATTGGGTATAAAATCACTGCCCGCACTGCTTGAATCCCTTAATAAGGTCTCCGGTATTTGAATAGTACGCCATTGGGTAAGACGCATTATCCCAATATCTTTATCTTTATCGCCGGAAAAAATCAATTGCATGGTTGTTTTGAGTAGAAAAAATTGGATTCTTGCATTGTTCGTTTTTACGGGGATCACGGTGTTGGGACAGGATTACGACAGCCTGCGGATGGCTCAATTGCCGAAATTAGCTTTGCCAATGGCACTAAAATCGGCTGGATTACCTTACAAAGTTGACAATTCCAGAACAAAATTTTTTCCACCCATTTTCACTCAATACGGGTACAGTTGCAATCAGTCGGCTTCCATCAGTGTTGGATTTACTTATGAGTTAAATGTTTTGAGGAATCTGGATGCCGGTTTTGAAGAGAATCGGTTGCCTCCGTTTTTTGCCTGGAACATGATGAATAATGGCAATTTTGAGAAAGGTGTATCCTATTTTGAGAGCTGGGATCTTATTGATGCCATCGGGTGTCCCAACTGGGTAGATTTTGGAAACTATTCCATTAATGAAACCCGATGGATGACAGGTTATTACCGATATTTCCGGGGGATGCAAAACCGGATTGAAGGCATTTATTCGATTGACGTAAGTACAGAACCAGGGCTTAATACCTTAAAACACTGGCTGTACGATCATATGGGTGATTATCAGCCCGGTGGTGTAGCAAATTTCCAGTTGGCTACCCTGGATCTGAAGTTTTGGCCTTTGCCGGAGGGAACCGAAGATGCCGGTAAGATGCTCATTCCCTACTTTAATTATGCAGTGGGACATGCAATGACTTTTGTTGGTTATAACGATTCGGTCCGTTATGATTTCAACAATGATGGCCGGTACACCAACAACCTGGATACAAATGGAGATGGGAAAGTTACCATGGCCGATTGGGAGATCGGTGCGCTGATTTGTGTGAACACGTATGGAACCGAATGGGGCACTGACGGCCGGGCATACGTGCCTTACCGGATTCTTCCGCTTCATCCCGACCAAGGGGGGATTTGGATGAAATCGGTGGTGGTTGCCAAACCACACAAAAGCTACCAACCAAAGCTAACCTTACGGACTCAAATGCGATATCCTGACCGGTCAAAAATCTGGATTACGGCGGGTGTTTCGCAGGACCCTGGTGCAACCGCGCCGCAGCACATTCTGGATCAGCCTGTTTTTCATTATCAGGGCGGTCCGTGGCCAATGCAGGGCCGTGGGCCGGACGATCCGAATTTCATTGACATCGGAATTGACGCCACCCCACTCCTGAGCTATGTAAAAAGCGGAGAACCCTCAGCCTGGTTCCTGGTGATTTGCGAGCTTGACCCAACATCATCCACAGAAGGTACCGTAGAATATTATTGTGTTAATGAATACAGCGCCGGAGAACATGTTTATCCGGGTAACCTCCGGAATATAGCTGTCAACAAAGCCTTTATGGCACTACCTGTGGTGCTTACACCTGTTTTTGAGAGTCCTGCTATAACCACCCAGGTTTTACCTGGCGCCGTGGCCGGGCAGGACTATCAGGTTAAGTTATCTGCAGATAGCGGAACTCCTCCGTATCATTGGTTGCCTGCTGACAACTTCTGGAAGGAAACCAAATTCGAAGCAGAATTTCCAGCCATTACTCAAAACAAGATCATCCCGGAAGGCGGAAATATCGATAAAAGGACAGTTGCCCTGCCGTTCGACTTTTCTTACAAGGGTAAGACTTATCGCGAAATTACCATTACCGGTAAAGGAGGTATCCTATTGGTTCAAAACGATTTATTCGTGCCCTATGGCTTTGAATTTCGAGAGATGCTGGGTTTGAATATCGCCATTTACCCTTTCTACAGTACTCAAATTCAATATACCGATTCCAACGATGGTATTTTTTATGAAGTTCATCCAACCGGTGCCACCGTTTATTGGAATGGATCGATCACCGGCAACGGACAAATATCAGATATAAACTTTGCAGCCCGTATCTACCCGGATGGGACCATAGAATTCTATTACGGCAATTTCCAAAATACAGCCTCAGCTCCCTGGTTAACAGGGCTAACCGGCGGAAGCAAATCCCTTTCGTATTATCCTGACGTGAATGCAACCGGTATTTCTGCCGGGCTGAATATCCGTTTTCAACCGCCCGTGCTCCCTGCGGATTTTCAGATTTCCACGGATGGTTTTATAAGCTGCAAAACCTGGGAACCCGGGAAATCGTGGAGTATACCAGTTTGCGTGGAAGACTATCAGGGGTTGCGTGATTTTAAAGAACTGATCCTTTCAACAGCGGCATTGGATACCAACAATCATGATCTATCGGATCCCAAAATCCTGATCTATCCCAATCCGGTAACCGAAAGGGCATTTATACAGGTTGAAAGTTTATTAAGCGGCGATGTATTGATGCAACTAATTGATTTATCCGGAAAAACTTTACTTACCGAAAGTTTTAACATAAAGGCCGGCAAAACCGTTTTAACACTTAATTTCAACAAGGGTACTGGTCCGGGAATTTACATTGTTCAATTAACCGGTATCATTAACTCGCGATCGAAACTAACTATGATCCAGACCAAATGAAACTATCCGTGATTATTCCTGCGTACAATGAGCAGGCAAGTATTTACAATATCCTTCAACGGGTTAGCTCAGTTGAACTGATTAATGGCATTGAAAAAGAATTGGTTATTGTTAATGATTATTCTAAAGATAACACTGAATCCGAATTATTACGATTCCGTGATGATCATCCCGAAGTGATTATCAACTATCAGAAACATGAGATCAACCGTGGCAAAGGAGCAGCTCTCAGAACGGGTATAATTTCGGCCACGGGTGATTTCATTATTGTTCAGGACGCTGATCTTGAGTATGATCCACGCGAATATAACATTTTACTACAACCCATTCTTGATGGTTTTGCCGATGTGGTTTATGGCAGCAGGTTTGTGGGTGGCAAACCTCACCGGGTATTATTCTTCTTTCATACCATCGGAAACAATCTCCTTACTTTCTTGTCAAACCTGCTCACCAATATCAACATATCTGATATGGAGACCTGCTATAAACTATTTCGGTCGGACATCATCAAAAGCATTAATCTGGTAGAAAACCGCTTCGGGTTTGAGCCTGAAGTTACCGCCAAGGTCAGCCGGATTCCAAACATCAGGATTTACGAAGCCGGCATCTCCTATTATGGCAGGACCTATGCTGAAGGGAAAAAAATCAGTTGGAAAGATGGGTTCCGTGCCATTTATTGCATAATTAAATACAATATATTCAGTAAATGAAAGAATACGCATTTAAGCCAGTTGATCCGGAAGGTGAGGATACATTAAATACTATTGCATTAGCCAATCATTTTAACAAATGGATGTACCATTCCATAAAACCTTATTGCAAAGGCAATATACTGGAAATTGGAAGCGGTCTCGGTAACATATCAGAGTTTTTTTTAAAGGATAATGCGAATATTCTTCTATCTGATATCAGGGCGGTCTATTGTGATTGGCTACAGAGTAAATTCATCAATTTCAACACTTTACTTGGGATTGAAACGATGGATCTGGTTGATGAGGATTTTGACAATAAATTCAGCAAGTATTTTAATAGTTTTGATACTGTGTTTGCTTTAAATGTTGTGGAGCACATCTTTAATGATCAGGCTGCCATTGCAAATAGTTATAAGCTATTAAAGCCCGGTGGCCATTTGATCATTCTGGTGCCCGCATACCAATGGTTATTTAATAATTTTGATCAGGAATTGGAACATTACAGGCGATATACCCGGAAACGTCTGAAATCGTTATTCATCTCTTCTGATTTCAGCATCCTGCACAGTCAGTACTTTAATGCGGCAGGCATTGCAGGTTGGTTGGTATCCGGAAAGATGCAACATCATAAAATTATTCCAACCGGGCAAATTCGCTTGTTCAATAGGTTGGTTGCTATTTTCAAATTGATTGACAAATTGGTATTAAACTCGTTTGGGCTATCGGTAATTACAGTAGGGAAAAAATAATCCAATAATAAGCATGCTGATACGATGCAGATGGATTTTACAAATCTAAACTCCAGGCTATGAAACTGACCAATAAAACGCTGGCTCTGATTGTCATGATCATTTTGGTAATTATTTTGATGGTACTACAGATGCTTTCCACCGGCGTTAACGGAGAAACCGATTCCATTTTACATTATCAGATTGCCCGGTATGCATTTAAATATCCTGAGCACTTTTTGAATCACTGGGGTAAACCGCTGTACACCATTCTTTCAGCTCCGCTTGCTCAGTTTGGCTTTGCGGGCACTATTATCTTTAACCTGCTTTGTGGGTTATGGAGTTCGTGGTTTGCCTGGCTAATTGCTAAAAGATTGGAGTATCGCCATGCATGGGTAGCCATAGTTTTTACCGTTTTTACTCCTGTATACCTGTTTATTATGTATACGGGTCTCACTGAAATCGTTTTCAGTCTGGTGCTGATTTCGGCCATATACCTATTTATTAATAAGCAATTTATTTGGTCAGCAATAATTATCTCTCTCATACCTTTTGCACGTACGGAGGGGGTAATGTTCATCGTACTATTTATTCCCTCGCTTTTGTGGATGAAGCAGTACAAAGCATTGCCGTTTTTGCTCACCGGGTTTGTACTTTTCGGATTGGTGGGATTCCCCTATTATCACGACTTTCTTTGGTTCTTCACCAAGATGCCCTACAGCACAGCCAGTGCCGGTTTGTATGGCAGCGGCTCATTCTGGGCCTATTTCAGCGATCTGGATTATATATTGAATTTCCCGCTGCTCATTCTGGTGATTATCGGCCTGGTTTTTATTGTCGTGGACCTCAGAAATGGGGTTAAAAACCTGCACGACATTAAATATGTTACGCTATATTTTCTGATCATTCCTTCGATTTTCGGATTCATTCTTGCTCAAAGCTTCTTATGGTGGCGCGGACTGGGGATTTTGTATTCAATCCGGTTTATGGCTTGCATACTGCCTTTAGTCGCGATTATAGCATTGACCGGGTTTGAGTGGATCATGGAAAAGGCAAAGGTTTCTAAAATCGTATACTTTTTAGCGGGTGCTTACATCATTACCCTGGTAGCTTTTAAACCCTTTACTTATAAAGAATTACCAACAAAAACCGGAATCAACTTTGCTGTAATGGAAAAGCTCACCACGTGGTTGAAAGCTTCGCCATACAGCAACCGTAAAGCTGCCTACACTGATCCCCTGTTTCCTTTTTACATGGATATTGACCCGTTTGATTCTCAAAAATGCCTGAAGCAGTATTATTATGGCAATATTGACCCGGCAGACTTATTGAAACCTGGGGAATTGCTGATTTGGGATGCCCAGTTTGCAGGTTATGAAGGAAAACTGCCTTTCGACTCGCTGATGACCAATAACAAAATGCGGCTGATGAATATTTTCACACCGGTTGAAAGCTTCACTATTATCGGTGGGGAGAATTACAAGCTGGCTGTATTTATGAAAGCACCACGAGATACTAACCGGGCGATTTATCAACCGTTTTATTTTAATGATTTCGAAAGTGGACTATCGGACGACCAGAAGAAACAGGTAACAACGGAATACAGCAAAAGTGGCAAACAATCCATTCTGTTAACAACGAGTAACATCTACAGCCCTACTGTCGAGGAAAAGCTGAAATACTTACCTGACACATGCAAAATTTCCTTGCGCGCCAGCGTCAGTATCCTTAACCCCTATCCGGATGACAAAGGCCGGATCATTCTGGTGGTGAGCGTTGCTGATGCAATGAATAAATCATACCGGTATTTAGTGGCAAAAGATTCAGATGTTGATTATAAGCCCGGTGAGTGGTTTGAAATAACCCGCACCGATGTGATGGACCGCAACATCCCGGTTGACGGCACTTACAAAGTTTATGTCTGGTACACCGGAAAAAATAAAATTTACGTTGACAACCTCAAATTGGAGTATTTGCCAATAGGTTATGAGTAGTAGATTGTATTGAAAAAATATTTACCTTTATGCGTGCCCCCAGCATAAAGAAACGTGAAGCGTGAAGCGTAAAACGTGAATCGTAAAACGTAAAACTTGAAACGTGATGTAGGGACGCATATTTGCGTCCTCTTTACAACAACTGACAAACCATGAACCTAAAATCCGGATTTCTGCTGTTTTTGTTTGGCTTATTGGCCGGCTGCAGCACTGAAATAGGGCTGATTGTTCCGGGCGATCCATTACCGGTGGTTTATTGCTTGCTCGATCCTGAAGATTCTGTTCAATACGTAAGAATGGGCAGCACTTATGCCGTTAATCCTGGCGATACTTCTTTCAAGCCCGGGCAGGAAGATATCCTGATCGATGAAGATATCCAGGTTTACCTCTCAGCCGAGTATTCTACCTATGCCCAGGAAATATTTTATGGAACCCTCATCGATACCATCCCTAAAAACAGCGGGTGGTTTCCATCGTCGGTCAATCATTTGTACGCCATTCGCTGTGTTTTACAGCCAGGCACCAGGTATTCACTTTATGTTCATTTTTTAAAAACAAACAGGATCATTCATGCCGAAACCGGTAGTTTTACTTCACAGTTTCAGGTAATCGACCCCGAGATTGTTCCTGGCAGGGAGGCTACTTTGTTGCCCGGAATCGATTTTTTTGTGAGGTTTAATCCAGCCGGTTCCATTTTTCAATCGACAATGACCTTCCGATATGCTGAAAACAAGGAGGGAACGTGGACCAATCATTCCTTGGTATTTCCACAAAAATTTGTTTTTGTATTCGATAAAACGGTTAAATATGCTGAACAACGCATATCCGGCGAACGTTTTCTAATTGATGTTTCCAGGGCCCTCAAGTCTGATCCCGCTGTGCGCCGCGTACCACTTGGGCTCGATTTTCACGTATCATGCGGCGGCGATGACCTGGCCCTGAAAATAAATGCCGAGAATAATACCCAATCTTTCTCGATCCTCGAAGTGAACAGCTTCGATAATGCTATAGGTGTATTTTCCTGTTTATCTCATAGTTACGTCAGGAATGTACCCCTGTCCCGATTTACCATTGATACCCTTGCCCTGGGTCCCATAACCCGTGGCCTAGGATTCATGACTGCTGAACAGATTGATTCACTTAACTATGAACCCCATTAACAATCGATTCCTATTGGTAATTGTAATTATCGCAGCTTCATTATCGTGCGATAAAATCTTTCCTGCTGAAGAGGAGCCGTTAATAGTGGACCCCAAACCGATGGGTATACTGGATATGGCCTTTGTTTACCGGGCACAAGGCGTTACAGCTGATCGTGTTAAAAAAGTTGAGCTCGCATTGGCATACACTGCAGATGACCTTTATCGCGGGGTGTTCTTTACCCAAACAAATGTTTCAGATGCGGTTACGCACTATCGGTTTGACCTTCCGCCGGGTGAATATTTTTATTATGCCTCGGTGATTTGCCTTTGCTCCGGGGATTCCTGCAAATATGCCGGGTTTTCAGGCCAGAATGGAATTTTAGCCGCCGGAGGAAAGGTGAAAGTTGAAGATGGAAAAATCTCCAGCTATACCACTACTTTTCATTAATTGTTTGGCAGCCACTATGGCGCCTATTATAAAGATCTGCTTAATGGTTCTTTAATATGTTGTTTGGGTGTTAATTACAGGGAATTGGTTCACATGAAACATAAATCTTTGGGTTGGGTGATATTTTCAGCGGCTGTGCTTGCTGCATCCTGTACCAAGGATGGGCAGGTAATACCTCCGGTTATTCAAGCCACCGTGTTACCCTCATCGGGAAACACCACTCAAACTTTTTCTTTCGACCTGGGAGGTTCGGATAGCCGGAATGGCAAAGGTGCCAAAGTTTTTACCCGCTGGGACTGGGATGGCAATGGTACCTGGGACACCCCGTTTACCCGGATTCTGAAATATAATCATCGGTATTACGCTCCCGGAACGTGGAAACCGCGCCTGGAGATGGTTAATCTGGATGGAGGCAGCGATACCCTTACCATTTCAGTTCCTGTTGAAAGAGGTTACTCTCCACCTAAAATAAGATTGACCATTTCGCCGGAAAAAGGGCACCCCTTCACCCGTTTCGTTTTAGACGCTTCACGCACATTTGACGATGAAGATTCATTGAACCAGCTTACCTATAAATGGGATTTTGAAGGCGACGGGCAATGGGATACCCCTTTTGGTGATTCGTCAAAAATATCTTTTCAATATCCGGAAACCGGTATTTATGAGCCTAAGTTACAGGTAAAGGACCCCTCCGGATTGATCAGTTCAGAGAAAGGCAAGATTTTGGTAAACCTGGAAGATCTTCGCCTGTTTGTTGGATTCCGCTGCATACCCGATTCGGTAACCCATAACACTCCCATCATCATGGATGCCTCAGCTTGCTCTGATCTTGATAATCCGGATATGCCGCTGCATTACCGCTGGGATTGGAACAACGATCGGATATGGGATACGGAATGGTTGACCAATCCAAAAACCGAACACATATTCAAAGATGAGTTTTTCAACTATGTGCGGCTTCAGATTAGAAGTTTCCGCGGATTGACCAATGAAATGGTCCTCAAAATAAGGGTATACCACCGGAATCAGGTTCCCAGGGCATCCTTTGCCATGAGTACGCTAACTGGTAACGTTAAAACCCAGTTTCGTTTTGATTGTTGGTCCTGCCGCGATGTGGAGTCCTCTCCTTCCGAAATGTTTTACCGCTGGGATTTTAATGGTGATGGAAACTGGGACACTGATTTTTCACACACGGTGGTCACCATGCATCAATATGATAAGCCCGGGGTTTACAGGGCCTTGCTTCAGGTAAAGGATCCGCTGGGTGAACAGGATACCATCTCAAAATCGATTTATGTTAGCCATGGGACCAATCAAACCGATATTTTTGATGATAAACGGGGAGACCCTTACCAATCTTATGGAACCGTATTGATTGGCGATCAGTGGTGGTTTACCCGGAACATGAGTATTCACGATACGACCAAATTTTACCAGTTCTATTTCAACAATAGCTGGCCTGTGTATTTCGATTATGGCAACTTATACCTATGGGGCTATGTTCCTGGCATTTGCCCGCCCGGATGGCGCCTTCCATCGCGCGAAGACTGGAACATCCTTTTTGCAAATTACCCCGACGACCGACTTTTTGATGCTTTGATGCCTGGCGGCGAATCCGATTTTGGGGTCAATCTTGGAGGTATGGGAATCGGTTATAATGTGCCGACTGCAAAATATCAGGGTTTGGACCGGTACGGCTATTACTGGACCTCAACAAAACCAGCCGGTGCCACTTCCACCAGTGTTTGGGTAATTACCTTCGACAAGCCCAACCGCCAGATACTGAAGGGATATAATGAACCAGGAAGTAAGCAATTCTCCGTTAGATGTGTCAAAAACAAGTAAATTCAACTCAACCATGATCTTAAAAAAAGGTCTCCGCTTGTTTGCCCTGGCTATCCTTCTCCTGACGGCCTGCGAGCCCAACGATGTACCGGAAAATAACAGCGGAATTGAGGCAAAACCACAAGGAACTTTGCGTGTTCTTTTTAAGATTTCGCACCCCTGGATACCGGTCCGGCGAATTGTTCGTGCGGAACTCCATGTAGCTAAAGATGCCACTGAAATTTACAAAGGCAATTTCATTCAGTCGGCCAATGTTACCTCTTTCCAGGACCTGTATTTCTTTTACCTGGAGCCTGGTTCTTACTATTATGAGGCCGTTATAGCCTGCTTATGCGAGGGCGACAGTTGCTCAGCCGGCGGTTTTCCGGGAAACAAATGGGGAACAAAACATACTATGGGAAAATTCAATATTGAGGAAGATAAAGTTGTTCAGATAATTCCCTCCTTTCAATGAAATACAGACTGCTAGCCGGTTTTATGGTATTACTGATGATCACCGGATGTGAAACGGAGATCGATGTAGTTGCCCCTGCCAAACCTTCTGCAGTAGTATATTGTGTGCTCGATCAGGATAGCCCGGTTCAGTACCTGAGGCTATCAAGATCGTATCTTTCCGATGATGCCCAGATTCCGCCAAATGAACCCGACAGTTTGCTGTTTTCACATGCTACCCGTGTGGCAATTGAAGAAGTGATAAGCGGAGAAGTCACTAACAGGGTGTTTTTTACGCCGGTTAGTGTGGACAAGGACAGTGGGTTTTTTCCACGTCAGCAACATTGGGCCTATCGGGCTGATTTCAGGGTTAAGCCGGAAACCGATTACCGGCTGATCGTTTATATCGAGGAATCCGACCAAATCATTTATTCAACCTGCTACAGCGTTGGAGATTTCGAGATCATGAATCCCCTGTTTCCGGAAGTGCGCTACATCCACATGCTGCCCGATCACAATTTATCATTCTATTGGACAAAAAGCCTGAATGCAGCGATTTATCAGCTTGGCTTTGTCATGCATTATCTGGAAATAAAAGAAGATCAATCGCTGGAAAAAGAGCTTTTGGTACCGCTAAAATCAATATTTTACCTGCAAACCACCGAGAACATGTTCTCCTTTCCGGTAAACAGTACGAATTTCTATTCCTATCTGGCAGAGGCGTTGACCGCCGATCCATCGGTTTTACGCAAGTGTCTTACGGTGGATGCAGTGATTATCAGCGGAGGTGAAGAGCTCGGTTATTACATGCGTATTCAGGAAGGTGGCCAAACTTTTAACCTGATGGATTACACGAATATTAAAAACGGAATCGGCGTTTTTTCTTCCAAAGTAATCAGGAAGGTCAGTGGGTTTAAGCTAACCGAACAGTCGGTTGATTCGCTGGCTTACGGGCATATTACCCGGCAGCTGAACTTTGTGGACCGGACGGGGACGCGAAGCGGAGGGTGAGGGAGTGAGGGGGTGAGGATGTGAGGAGGTGAGGATGTGAGGATGTGAGGATGTGAGGATGTGAGGATGTGAGGATGTGAGGGAGTGAGGGGGTGAGGATGTGAGGATGTAGAATTTGAGTTAAAATTATGAGGACATTGAATTATATATTGGTGGTGGGATTGACCATGGGAATGGTGGGATGCGATAAGAATCGTGAACCGGCAGAGGTGCAGCCGGTTGCGTACTTTAAGATGAGTCCTGAGAGGGGGAATACCACCACTGTGTTCCATTTTAACACCGATTCAGTTACCCGCCAGGGCACCCGTGATTATCCCGTGATGGTGCGATGGGATTGGGATGCAGATGGTATTTGGGACCGGATGTACTCAACAGGTAGTGAGATTACGCACCGCTTTTTTAAACCCGGAAACTATACCATCATAATGGAAGCCTCCACGCTTAACGGAAAACGCGATAGCACCCTGTTTTCCACCGTGGTAACGCAAGGGTATTCTGCGCCTAGGGCAGCTTTTGGCATGAGTCCGGATTCGGCAAACATAACCAATGAATTCACCTTTGATGCCAGCCTTTCAAAGGACGATGAAGATTCACTTAATCAACTGGAATTCCGATGGGATTTTGATGGGGATCAAATCTGGGATAGCGGATTTTCATCGAACCCATTAGCTAAACACAAGTATTCCGATGATGAAAATTACCCGGTCAGGCTCGAAGTCAGAGATCCGCAGCAGATGACCTCAATCAAAATTAATGTACTGAAAGTAACCCGTTTGAACGATAAAATAGTGCCATTGTTTACTCATGAATGCTGGCCTTGCACCATTGAAGATACGGTGCGGTTTGATGCTACATCAAGCTATTACCAGGATAGGCCTGATTCAAAATTGCTTTATTCCTGGGATGTGGGTAACGATAATCTTTGGGAGGAAACACTTAAAGAAACACCTTTTTACCAGCCAGTCATCGGACAAGAAGGAAAAAAAGCAATCAAGTTACGGGTGACCGACGAGCTGGGATTATATATGGACGGCATCGACACGGTTGAGTTGTTTCCCCTGAATTCAGCGCCTGTTACCCGGTTAGTGATCGGGAACCGCATCGGTAACACCGGCTCAGTATTCCTGTTACATCTTAAAAGAAGTACGGACCGGGACAACAGTGTGATGGATCTGGTTGCCCGCTGGGATATCAATAACG
>CAIXKO010000036.1 GCA_903919925.1 uncultured Bacteroidota bacterium
CCTACGGAATTGGAGCTTGATGCTATGCGAGTAGCGGATTGGCGGTTGATGAAAATGGGACGCAAATAAGCCGCCAAACGATGGCATCGGTGGAATAAATGTGACCGGGCAATGAATGCAAATTTTCACCAGTATCCTTTATTCAACGCGCCATTCGGACGCATATTTGCGTCCGGTATCAATCCTTATGCGTGATCTGTAGGGACGCATAATTGCGTCCACATAGCCATCAGCTTAGGTTGACGGCTATGGGGTGAAGGGTGAAGGGGAAGATAGGAAAAAGGTGAAAAAGGTGAAAAAGAGTTGGCAACTTATTATGGAAATAGCTGACTTGGTGAGACTTTCAAAGAGTATTGGCTAAGAATGAATTTGTTGGCTTACACAAATATTAGTGAATCAGTAATTTGACAAATTGATTTTTGCCTTACGGCAAGTTGGCAATTCTATAGAGTTGCCAACTCTATTTTAGGACTTTTGACAGCTGCTCTGCAATCTGCCGGTAGCCACCCGCATTCGGATGCAAACCGTCGGAAAACAAACCCTCATCAATTTTCCCGTCTGGCTTCAACAGCGAATTCCCGGGATCAGCAAAACGGACGTTCAGCTTGCCAGTAAGCTGTGCATATTTAAGATTCAGCACTTTAACCCGCTCCTCGTTTTGCCGGCGGGGATATAAGCCCAAAACAAGAATGTCAGCTTCAGGCTGGCGTATCTTAATAGCCTCAACCAGTAATTCCATTCCTTCAATTATCTCCTGGTCAGTATTCAAGTGGAGGTTATTGGTCCCAATGTTTATTATTACCCGAGTGGCGTGGTAACCGTCGAGCTCATCGTGGTAGATCCGCCAAAGTACATTCTCGATCCTGTCCCATCCGAAACCGAAATTGCGCGTTCCCAGCAGGGCAAGTACCTGGTTCCAGGAATCTTGGCCCGAGTGCAGCGGATGAGCCGGCTCGCCGCCCCAATAATGCGTTATCGAATTGCCAAAAAATAGCGTTTGGGGAGCCTTCTCTGCGTTCATCTTCAGCAAAGTTTCATGCCTCAATTCCCAATCATACGTACCGGGTTCCCGGTATTGAGTACATGGGATTGTTGTGGAGGCCACTCCAATAGGTTGATTCAAAATATTCCGGATGGTCCTTTCATAGGCATCGGCATACTGCTGCATACCCAAATCCGATGGATGGGTTCCGTCGACCATCGCATCCAATGTCAAACCAATCTCCTCTTTGGTTAAAAGGTATATATTATTATATCCGCCCGCCTTTAACAAAGCGAAAGCCTGGTGGTTAGCCAAATTGGTTTCCTGATAATCACGCTGTCTGACCGGATTCAGTAATCCATCGCTATACCCGGAATGATCAACCAGGAGAATAGGAACATCAGGCCGGGCCTGACGGATCTGTGCAACAGCTGCTGTAATCTTCCTCTTTACCTCCTCGCGGCTAAAATCTTTTGGGTTCCAAAGGTTTGGCAAGCAGTCGAGGATGTAAAGTTTTGCATCAATTTCGGTAATCAAACTGAGCACCTCAGGTTCCAGCATTCCATTTCCCGAGAAACCCAGGTTGATCATTTGCCGGTCGAGTTTACGGCCCAGGATATTCACCCATGCCATCCCCGGCCGCGATGCACAGGCACCATGCATGATGCTGGTGCCATAAGTCACCACCGGCTTTTCCCGGCGCACTGGCAAAGGTGTCAATAATGAAGTATCGGCTACACCGATCTCCATCCATTTAACCGAATTGTATAAAGGCAGATACAACCGGTATTCGCGCCCCATTTTATGGTACTGATCGTTGGGAATCAGTCCGTTAAACTGATAAACAATGGTGTCACCAAAAGAATACCGGCTGTTCGACCACAACCAGTCTCCATCGGAATTTTTAGCATACAAATCAACACCGCTCACTCCAGTCGATGGCATGTGAGGCATATTCACCGGACCTGTAACCTGGTACCGAACCACGATTCTACCGGCATTGCTGCGGAACCTGATCATCAGTCCCGCTGAGTTCCGCGATAAATTCCAAACGGCCGGCCTCACCAACTTTTCTGCCCGCAAAGGCAACCGATCATAACGGCTGCTCAATTCGCCTGGCCATGCCTGACCTTCAATCACATTAAACTCACTGGCTGCGGGATTCCACCACCGGATTTTTGATTCTCCCTGGCCGATACCCGTCAGACTAAAAAACAGAATGACTAAAATCAACTTAGATTTTTTCATAGTGGAATGTATTAAGCACATTAGTTTAAATGACAGGTTAATGAAGCCGTTTGCGATATAAAAAACTTCCGGCCCAATAGTACCGAATCTATTTGATCTCTGCGCTTTTTACGCCTATTCTCCGTTCCAGGTCCGCATAATCCCTCACCACCGGATTTGTCCAGAGTACCTCAGCCAACGCGAAAAGCCGTGGGAAAATCTGAGCATCTATAGCCGTTTCAGTACGGGCAATATGAGTCCACATATTGGCCTGGGCACCCAGAATAAATTTCGATTGTTCAATTGGTAACTCTTTTGGCACCGGAAGGTAAGAATACACTTTTTCAGTTGAAGTGGTTTCATAAGAATAATCGAAATAGCAGTGGGAGGTGGGCGACATCACCACGCTATGTCCCATTTTGGCGGCATCGATACCGCCTTGCACTCCGCGCCACGACATGACAGCCGCATTTTCAGCCAATCCGCCTTCCAGAATCTCATCCCATCCAATAAGCTTTCTTCCCTGTGAATGGATAAACTTTTCCATTCGCCGGATAAAATAACTCTGCAATTCAGCCTCCCCTTTCAATCCTTCCGATTGAATCCGATTTTGACATTTCCGGCAATTTTGCCAGCTTTCTTTGGGTGCTTCATCACCGCCAATATGGATGTATTCTGATGGAAATAGAGCAATCACCTCGCGTAGAACATTTTCCATAAATACATATACAGAATCATTTCCGGCACAAAGAATATCGCCGGTAACTCCAGGGCCTTTAAAATAGGGGAAAATCACCGATTTATTTCCTTTACAGGACAAATCGGGATAAGCTGCAAAAATCTCGGTAGAGTGACCAGGCATTTCTATTTCCGGAACCACTGTGATGTAATTTTTTGAAGCATACGCTACAATTTCACGTATATCATCCTGAGTATAAAAACCGTTTACCTCCCCGGGATATTGAGGATCAAAATTCGAACAGATTCGGGCTAGTTCCGGATATTTCCTGATCTCAATACGCCAACCCTGGTCATCGGTCAGATGCAGGTGCAAAACATTCATTTTAATCAATGCAAGCCGGTCGATATACTTCAGAATATAAGCTTTTGGCAGAAAAGTGCGGCTGCAATCCAGCATGAGCCCGCGCCACCCGAATGCAGGATAATCAGTAATATCCAAACAGGGAATTTTGCCACCCGGGTTGGCAGCCATTAATTGCCTGAGTGTTTGAATGCCATAAAAAAGTCCGGATGGCTCTTTTGCCGTTATCCGGATTCTCCTTTTTTGAACCAGGAGCCGGTAACCGGAAAGCTTTAAATCAGCTTGATTATCAATTAACAACTCAATAGTCCCTTTTCCTGCTTCGGAAAAATTGCAGGTACGGATCCATTCAATAGTCTGATCGGCAACACTCTTTATACTCAGGTTTGCAAGGTCGAATTTTACCTGAGTTTGACTGCCCAGGGAAAAATATCCACGATGAAGAATGGCTGATTGTGGCTTCGGAATCACTGAAACCAAGCGGTTTTCGCTATTGTCCACCTGCTTACAGGAAATCAGAAAAAGGAAAGACAAAATGGTAAGAATTGAGTTTTTCAGCAATTCGCAGCCCACCTTAATGGTACTTCTTTTTGGTCTCAGCATATTGCTCCCCTCCCAGGAAATCCGATATGAAATATGAAATTTAAAAGGTGCGGAATCCGATTATCTCCCTCACATCACGCAAGGTTTGAGCGGCACTGATCCGTGCTTTTTCGGCTCCCATTTTCACCACTTTTGCCATATAGGCATCATCAGACTGGATTTCCAGAATTTTTTCCCGGATTGGTGCGGTTAATTTGATAATGTCAGCCGATAGCTGCTTCTTCAGATCGCCATAACGAATGGCGCAATTAGCATATTGCTCCCGGAAATGGATCACCGTTTCAGGTTCACTGGCAACTTCCATCAGCTTAAACAGGTTTTCGATGGCTTCCGGCGGTGTCTGGTTCATTTCTGTAGGCCCGGCATCGGTTACAGCACGCATAACTTTCTGATGGATGGTTTTTGCATCGTCTGCAAGATTAATCGCATTACCTTCCGATTTTCCCATTTTGCCCGATCCGTCCAGGCCAGGTATCTTAATCAGATCTTTAGTGAAACTGAATCCCTCCGGTTCCGGAAAGTATTCGTTTTCATAAATGGTATTAAACCGC